>JAITVB010000019.1 GCA_031286025.1 Rikenellaceae bacterium | reverse complement strand
GGCGTAGCTGTAACCGCCGACCTTTTGTGCAGTACTTTCGATAATATCCGCCACCTGATTTTGCGTCAAACTGGGATTTTGGGAAAGGATCAGCGCCGCAATGGCAGAGACTTGCGGAGCGGCAAAGGAGGTACCTGATATAGGGAGTATAGTGTACGCATAGCCATTTCCGGTGGTGGTCGAAGTAACATTTTCCCCCGGAGCTACAACGTCCAGTTGAGAACCATAGTTACTAAACGGCGCTCTCGAACCATTTTTGCCAATCGCCCCCACCACAATTATTCTCGGATCGGAATTAGCAGGAGAACTTACAGCACCATAACCGTTTCCGGAAGCGAAGACCACGATACGACCACTATCCAACGCACTTTTTACGGCATTTACAATCCTGTTATCGCTAAATTGCCACGAACAATTTATCACTTTCGCTCCTTCAGACACAGCACGATTAATGGCTCTTACCATTACTTCGGCCGAAGACAGTATGGCATTTCCACTCGAAGCCACAGTAAAACTAATCGGGTAGATAGTCGCACCGTAAGCAACCCCGGCAACCGCCTGGCTATTATTTGGTATAGCTGCAATAGAACCTGTTACATTCGTGCCATGAGGATTGCTGACCACGTTCGGAGAAGATTGAGTTTCGGCATTCCAACCGGGCTGCACATTGTACAAGTCGGAATGTCCATACTGAACGCCGGAATCTATGACGGCAATTTTAACGGACGATGATGCCTGCGGGACAATCGCTCTTGCGGCGATGTAGTTGATGTGAACACTGGAGTTGGTCGTATTATTACCCAAATGCCACAACGTACCATTCGTGTATAACGGTTCATTGATGTTTGCAATTCTCCCTCGTGCCCCGAGGTCATAGCCGACAGATGCGAATAGCCCCGTCTCATAAAACAGGTTTGCCATCTCAAGGGCATTACCTGCGGAAAGACGGGTACAGGCCAGTTCATACCATCCGTCCAACTCGCTTACTCCAAGCATCTCGACAGAATTTTCCTCGGCAAGTTTCGCCAACAATTTCACATCGGATTCATTTTTCAATGCAATACTGAACCGATTCGTCAACCGTCCTTCGCCTATATCGGTTTTGTAATACGGTGCCGCATAAAAGGCATGGGACAATACGGGAGCAATCTTTTCGTAATCACCCTCGACGGTCATGGCTTTTAGGTTAGTATACTTCCCGGAATCGAAACCTTTGATATCGGCGAATTGCGTCTCGTTGAATTCTTCTTTAGCTTCGGCAAGCACGGTGCGCGTATTCTTGAGTTCCGCTGTCAGTCTTTCCTCATTAGCGGCATCGTACATGACGTAAAACTTGTTATCCATCTTTTGCAGAGGAATCTTTTCATCGCCGAGCCAGTAATAATCACCGGCTCCATCAACTGTCGCACGGGTGGCAGGGATATTTTCTTGAGGTTCTTCTGTAAAATCTTTTTGGCAACCATAAAATGCCATGCCTGCAAATAATAGGGTCAGTAGTTTTTTCATGGTTAATATTCTTTTACAGTGGTAGACTTAATCTCGATCGTTTTCTGAGGGAGTTTTGGGTAAAACTCACAATAAATCTGCGGAAACATTGCCGCCAGACCTTTACCGGTATCTCCAAACACGAAATTCAAATTCATTACATCGGGCTCGGTATCGATCGCATGACTCTTGAGGTACAGCCCGCCGGTGGTGTAATATCGTGTGATAACAAGCGTATATTTCCCGAAGTCGATCTCAGGTAATACGGTGGCAGAGGGTGCATATTCCCTGAGTTCCTTCATGCTGTTGATTGTAAAGCAAGGGAGGGGTATATCGTAGGAGTAATCGATTTTGTTAAAAAAATCGTCGAAGATCATCGGGTTTTTCTCGAAAAAGGCGGCGACTTCTTCGGGAATCTCCGAGGTGGGTACAGGCGTGATACCGACCTCTGTCGGTTCTTCTTTTTGTTCGCCGGACTGTTCTTCCCCTTTCGACCCTTCCTGTCGTTGTCCGGGTTCTTTGGGTTCGTCGTTGCAATCAACAAACGCAGTGCAGAGGGCGCTCATGAGCACTCCCGCGCAAAATAACACCGAAATCCTTTTCATAGCGGCAGGGGTTAATGTTTTTGCTTTCATGGCTGTTATTTTAGATTTTTCACAGTTTGAATTAACAACCTAAAGGATAAACACTTTGCTGAGTTTCGAGTTTCGAAGGGAACGATTGGTAAACCGTTCTTGTTGTGGCGTTTTGCAGAGTAATGCTGTACTGTCACAACAACCCACACCAAAAGTAAGCAATATTATTGAAACCCCGTGCATATTTCTCCCTTTCTTATCCGGGACGTCTCTGTCGTGGAAAGGATGAATAAGGCTTTTATGAATATTATTCCCCGGCCTTGGCTTCGCCCCAGAATTTCTCAAGCGTTTCGAGCGGCAGATCGCGCATTGGGGTGCCGGTTCCGGCCGCGCGGGCTTCGACGTGGTTGAAGCGGCGGATGAATTTTTTATTACACTTTTCAAGCGCTTGCTCGGGATTCACTCCGTAGAGGCGGGCAGCGTTGATCACCGCGAAGATCAGGTCGCCGAACTCTTCCCCCATCCGGGATGTAGCCGTAGCATCGCCGGCAGCCGATGCGGTCCTCTCGGTTTCCACTTCCGAAAGTTCTTCGCGCACCTTGTCCCAAACGTCCTCTTTCCGCTCCCAGTCAAAGCCGACGGCGGCCGCCTTTTCCTGAATGCGGCAGGCTTTCACGAGCGGCGGCATCCCTTTCGGCACGCCAGACAGGACGCCTCCCTTGCGGTCTTTTTCCTTCTCTTTGAGGGCTTCCCAGTTCCGGGTCACTTGGCCGGCGGTGTCGGCCTGCGCCTCGCCGAAGACGTGCGGGTGGCGGTAGACCAGTTTGTCGCAGATCGCCCCGGCCACGTCGCCGATATCGAACGCTCCCTG
This sequence comes from Rikenellaceae bacterium, assembly GCA_031286025.1. GTDB lineage: Bacteria > Bacteroidota > Bacteroidia > Bacteroidales > Rikenellaceae > JAITVB01. The sequence continues at coordinate 1,521 of JAITVB010000019.1, read as the reverse complement.
CTCATCTCCGATTTTGGCATAGAAAACCACATGCAACAGCAGGTCGCCCAACTCTTTTTTGATCTCGTCCATATCGCCCTGTTCGACGGCGTCGATCAGTTCGAATGTTTCCTCGATCGTGTTGTTGCGCAGCGATTCGAAGGTCTGCTCGCGATCCCACGGGCAGCCCGTGCGCAGGGCGTCCATAATGTCCAACAGCCTTCCGAACGCCTTTAATTGCTCGTTTCGATCCACGCTTACAATCCTTCTAAAATTCGTTTGATCACCACCTGGGCCGAGATCTCGCGGTTGGCCGCCTCGGGAATCACGATCGAGGTCGGGGCCTCGATCACCTCGTCGGTCACGATCATGTTGCGGCGCACCGGCAGGCAGTGCATAAAGCGGGCATTGTTCGTCAGCGCCATTTTTTCGGTATCGACCGTCCACGCACGGTCTTTGTTGATCACTAAGCCGTAGTTCGGATCGGCATAGGCCGACCAATTTTTTGCATAGATAAAGTCCGCTCCCTCGAACGCCTTGCGTTGGTCATACTCGATGTGGGCGTTGCCCACGAATTCGGGAGCCAGTTCATAGCCTTCGGGGTGGGTGATCACGAAATCGTAGTCCGTCGCGTTCATCCACTCGGCAAATGAATTGGGTACCGCCTGCGGCAACGCCTTAGGGTGCGGAGCCCAGGTGAGCACGACCTTCGGGCGCTCGGTTTTCTTGTATTCCTCGATCGTGATCAGGTCGGCAAACGATTGCAACGGATGGCGTGTGGCGGCCTCCATGCTGAACACCGGCCGACCGCCGTATCGGATGAATTGGCCGATCACCTCTTCGTTATAGTCCGCTTTTTTGTCGGTCAGTCCGGCAAAGGCCCGCACCCCGATCACGTCGCAATAGCAGCCCATCACGGGAATCGCCTCCAACAGGTGTTCCGTCTTGTCGCCGTCCATCACCACGCCGCGCTCGGTTTCGAGTTTCCAGGCGCCTTGGTTCACATCGAGTACGATGACGTTCATTCCGAGGTTCATCCCCGCCTTCTGGGTACTCAGGCGGGTGCGCAAACTCAAATTGAAAAAGACCATCATCAGGGTCTTGTTGCGCCCGAGGTATTGGTGGGCGAAACGGTCGCGCTTGATTTCGAGCGCTTCGGCGACGGCGGCCTGCAGGTCACCGATATCGCGTACGTTTGTGAAATGTCGCATGGCGTTAAAAGGAGAGTTTCACCCCGGCCATGAAGTTGACGCCAAGGCCCGGGTAATGGTTGAACGGATAGAGTTTCTGGTTGAGGATATTGCCCGCTTCGGCAAAAACGCCCACCTGACGGGTGATGAAGTAGTCGGCGTTGACACGCAGGTCGAAAGCGGCGTTGAGTTTATTCTCCGTCAAATATGAAAAGTCGTTCACATTGGCGGCGTATGCTCCGTAACGGCTCCCCATCAGGGTGCCGGTCACTCCTAAGTAGAGTTTTTCACGGTAGTTGTATCGGATGCCTGCTTCGGCGGTGACTTTCGGACAATCGTAAGCGTAGGCCAG
>JAITVB010000160.1 GCA_031286025.1 Rikenellaceae bacterium | reverse complement strand
TCGGGCGTGTCGTCAACAATGATCTCCACACCCGTAACAGCCTCCAACGCACGAATATTGCGGCCTTCGCGGCCGATAATGCGTCCTTTTACCTCGTCTCCTTCAATATTGAAAACAGTCACCGAGTTTTCGATCGCCGTTTCGGTCGCCACACGTTGGATCGACTGAACCACAATGCGTTTGGCTTCCTTGTTGGCCGTCATTTTGGCCTCTTCGATCGCTTCGCTGATGTAGGCCATCGCTTCGCTCCTGGCTTCGGTCTTCATCGATTCCATCAGGATATTCTTGGCTTCGTCGGAACTCATGCCGCTGATCTGCTCCAACAGGACGAGTTGTTCCTTGAATTTCTTTTCAAGGTCTTCCTTGCGGGCGTCCATCACCTGGAGCTTGTTCTCCATCAGGCCTTTCTGGGCCGAGAGGTCGTTGCCTCTCTTTTCCAGTTCGTCCAGTTTCTGGGTGATGGCGCGTTCGTTTTCCTTCAGCCTGTTTTCGGTCTGGACGATGCGCGAATTGCGTTCGTTGACTTGTTTCTCGTGTTCCGCCTTGAGTTGGATAAAGCGTTCTTTGGCTTGAAGGATCTTCTCTTTTTTGATCATCTCGCCTTCGGCTTCCGCGTCTTTGAGCAGTGTGTCCTTCCGTTTTTCGATGGTTTTCGTAACGATCAGATATGCTGCGGCGGCCCCGAGGGCTGAGGTGATGATTGTGATGATCACAATGGTTATCACCGCCATAATTTTCCGTGTTTTTCGCGTTAAATATTCTCGTTAATTGTAAATCTCAGGTTAGTAGTAATTAAAAAACTCGCACTGCGCCTTTGTGGTTTGACGAATCTCCGGAAACGTCAAGATTTGGGGACTCCGGTCAATCGCAAACGTCCAACGCCCCCGAAAGGAGGATCCGGCCGAAACCGGAGCAAGGCCTGTTTTTGAGAGTCCGAGTGATCCCCGGATTGATTGGTGTTAAGTTTCGCAAAGCAAAAGGCCGCAGTGCGAGAGGACTTTCGGCAGCCCGTGGGCTACGCATGTCGCACGCCATATTTTGCCGCCCGTTCCGCATAGTGAAACGGGGCGGGGGAGAGTTTCATCCCCTGTTCGATTTGTCCGTAATCAAAGAACGATATCCCCTGCATTTATAAAGCGCCGGGGATTTGTTTTTATTTCTACAAAAGATCGGATTCGAGGCGTTTGAGTTCTTCGATGATGGGCGCGATGTCGGGATTCATCTCCCGCTGTACGTTCATCAACGCCATCTGCAGGCCCACCATCGCCAGATAATTTTCCATATCGGCGCTGTAACGCTTGCTGTACATCGTCACCAACTCATTGACATCCTTGGCCGCACGACGATATTTCTCTTCGTCGGCACGGTCGATGGTCAGCGGATATTCGCGACCTGCTATCTTCAGGATGATCCTCAGTTCGTTGGCCATGCCTCAATTCCCTTTCTTGTTGTCTCTCCTTTTCCCGCTCACATTCTTTGTCTCGCTGCCGCCCGATCCCGTTCAGAACCATAATTTTCCCACACTTCCGGCATAGCGTTTCCCACTCCTCTCATCAGTCCCATCCCTCTCGCTCTCAGCTTGATTTGCCCGGCGTTATTCCGTGTTCATCAGAGCGATGCATTTGTCGACCTCGCGAATCAGGCGGTTGACCCGTTTGCGGGCGGCCTCGGCGTCACCCGACACACCCACCATCCCTCTGGTCAGTTCCAATACCCGCACCCGTTCCTGCAATTCAAGCACCCGGGCCTCCAACGCCTCTTTTTCACGGGTCAGTTTTTTGCGGGCCGCATCCGACTTTTCGCGATCGGCCACCGCATGGTTCCGCTCGGCGACTTTTTCGGCCACCTTGGTGCGTAAACGTTCGATGATCGCTCTGGCTTCGTCCATTTCTCCGGAAGTTGTATTTCGCCACTCAAAAATACGAAAAACGTTCCCGGCATCCGGGATCCTTACTTTGCTCGCACAAATACGATGACAACCGCGCAGCAGGACGAAAACTTGTTTTCGGGCTCGCCCGGGGCGCATCCTATGATTATGCAAATATACAAAAAGATCGAAACACCCGCAACTATTTCGAGCGAATCTTTCCGTAAAGGTCGTAATCGTCTGCCGATTCGATCCATACGTCATAGAACCCGCCGACTTCCAACCCTTTTACCTCTTCGATCAGCACTTCCTGGTCGACCTCGGGCGAATCGTATTGGGTACGCCCTGTAAAATAAGGCGTTTCTTCACGGTCGATCACCACACGTTCGACAAAACCCACCCTCCGGCCGTTGTTTTCCGCAGAGATGTGCCGTTGGGCTTTCATAATGCGGTCGACGCGGCACTCTTTCTCTTCGGGGGCGACATCATCCCTGAGTTTTTCCGCCGAATAGGTACCTTCCTCTTCGGAATACGGAAAAACTCCCAATCGATCAAACTTGAACTCTTTGACAAAATCGAGCAACTCTTGAAAATCGGCTTCCGTTTCGCCCGGATACCCCACCAACAACGTGGTGCGCAGGGCAATCCCCGGGATCTCGCGCCGCAGCCGGTCCAACAGTGCGCGCGTTTCGCCCCCGGTCGCCCCGCGGCGCATCGCTTTGAGCTGCGCATCGCTGATATGCTGAATCGGCATGTCAAGGTATTTGCAGATCTTGGACTCGCGCGCCATCACCCCGATCACATCTTCCGGAAACTGCGCCGGATAGGCATAATGCAGCCGGATCCATTCGATCCCCTCGACCCGGCACAGCCGCGTAAGCAATTCGCCCAGACGCCGTTGGCCATACAGATCCATCCCGTAGTAAGTCGTGTCCTGCGCAATGACAATCAGCTCCTTCACCCCTTTGGCCGCCAACCCTTCGGCTTCAGCCACCGCTTTTTCGATCGGCACCGAAACGTGCCGTCCGCGGATCAGCGGAATTGCGCAATATCCGCACCCCCAGTTGCACCCTTCCGAAATCTTCAGGTAGGCATAATGCTGCGGTGTCGTCAAAAAACGCTCTTCGGCTTTTTCCGGAAAAAATTCACCCCCGACCCGGTACACGATGTCGGACAGATTGTTCACTCCGAAGAACTCGTCGACTTCAGGCAACTCCTCGATCAACTCCTGCCTGTAACGTTCCGACAGGCAGCCCATCACGAACAGGTGGTCGATCACCCCGGCCTCCTTGGCGCGGGCGAACGAAAGGATCGTGTCGATCGATTCCTCTTTGGCGTCGCCGATAAACCCGCAGGTGTTGACCACCACGATGCGGGCCGCGGGATCGTTCGAGTCGAAGGCCACCTCGAATCCGCCGGCCGCCAGTTGGGCCATCAGATACTCCGAATCGACCAAGTTCTTCGAGCAGCCCAGTGTAACGACGTTGATTTTGCGAGCCATAGGTGCGGTAAAAAGAAAGAGGCCGTCGCCGGACAGCCTCCCTGTGTGTCGGTTCTTTTGCCTTCCCGGCAGGGAATCCGGCTATTTCGTGATGTTGAGCGCGGTCTTGACCAACGGCAGGATGTCGGTCATCGTCGCCGTATCGTAATAGAGCAGCGCACCGGCGGCCAAGTCGAAAATGGCGGTGAAGCCATTGTCTTTCGCCACTTTCTGGATCGCCTCGTTGGCTTTTTCGATCACGGGACGCATCAGCGTCTGTTCCATCTCGTCGAGATCCTGTTGGGCGGCCTGGCGGAATTCGTTCACGCGGTTGCTCAACTCATTGAGTTCTTTTTCCTTCTGGGCGCGTATGGCTTCTCCATAGGTGTTCACCTCGTTTTGGTATTTTTGGAGTTTGGTGCCCATTTCGGTTTCGAGCCCTTCGAGTTGATCCTGCAATTCCAAGGCGAAGGCCTGGTACTTGGTCTGGGCCGAATCGCGTTCCGGCATCACCGAGATCAGCAGCGACGAGTTGACATATCCGAGTTTCACTTGTTGGGCGTATCCGGTCGATCCGCACAGAATGAGCACAGCAAAAAGGGCCGGCCCAAGAATCTTTTTCATAACGTATGTTTTAGTTCTTAATTAAAATCGGGGTTTTGTTTCCATCGGGTCGCGGCCCCTTCCCGCGCCTTCGGCAAGGGGTAAAGGTACGAATTATTTGGTAATTCCCAAGCGTCCCAACACCTGCGTGCTCAGATCGAGCGCCGGATTGTAGTAGACCAGTGTAGTGTTGCTGGCGATGTCGACCACCATGTCATACCCTCCGGCCTTGGCCAACTGGTCTATTGCTGCAAAAACCTTGTCCTGGACGGGTTTGAGCATTTCCATCCGTTTTTTCATCAATTCGCCGTCCTGGCCGAAGACCTTGCGCTGATTTTCGCCGGCGGTTTTTTCGCGGTTGATGATCTGCTCTTCGATCTGTTTGCGGGCGGTTTCCGACAGATTTGATTTCTGGTATTGGTAACGTTCATACATTTCAGCGATCGCGTTATACTCGGCATCGACCTGCGCCTGGTAGTCCCGGGCCAGTTTGTCGATCTTTTCGAGGGTCGAGGTATATTCGGGCATCGCCTTGAAGATGCTTTCGGTGTTGACGAAAGCGTATTTCTGTGCATGGGCTCCGCTGCAGAGCGCCACGGCGAAGAGGGTTAACAGTATCTTTTTCATATCGGTGATTTTTTCGGAATGATCTGTCGTGTCTGTTGCCGGTCAAACCGGATGTCTAAAAATTCTGTCCCATCGAGAAGTGGAGTTGCGAGCCGCCTTTCTTCCCGGAAACGTCTTTGTCGAAACCATACCCCCAGTCGAAGCCGATCGTCCCCACCACCTGCAGGTAGAGCCTTACGCCGACCCCCGCCGAGCGGCGGAGCCTGAACGGGTCGACCTCCTGAAGGCTTCCGAAGGCGTTGCCCGCCTCGGCGAAGACCAGTCCGAAGATGGTCGAGGCAGGCTTGTTTACAAAGGGATAACGCATTTCGAGGGTGAATTTGTTGTACGCCCCCGAATATTGTCCCGAGGGGGTGAGGGTGCCGTTCTCGTACCCGCGCAGGCCAACGATGTCGACCCCGTAGAGGGTGTAGCCCGACATCCCGTCGCCGCCCACCTGGTAGCCTTCGAACGGCGAGGGTTTGTCGGGGTTGTAGCTGCCGATCATCCCCAATTCGGCTTTGGCCATCAGCACCAGGTTGTTGTTGTCTGTGAGCGGAGTGAACCATCGGGCGGAGAAGTTCCACTTGTGGTATTCGATCCAACGGTAGCGGTCGTTTTCGCTCATGTTGGGGTCGGAATAATCTTTCCCGTCGAAGAGCGAGTACGGCGGCGTAAGACTCAATGAGAAAGAGAACTCGGTCCCCCGGCGCGGGTAGATCGGTTGGTCGACCGTGCTGCGGCTCAGCGCGGCTTGCAGCGCGATGATGTTCGACGTCCCGTTCTTGACGATGAAGTTGTCCCAGTCTTTCAGGTTATAGGCCTGATACGAGATGTCGGTATAGAGCGTGAACATGGGGTCGGGCCATTTGAGGCGGCGGCCGAGACCGAGCGACCCCCCGATGGTGCGGAAATGCTTGTCGCCCGGATCCCACATGTAGTAAGCGTTGGTCTGGTCCGAATAGTAGAACCCGAGGTTGAGCGAGTGGGGTTTCTTGCCGCCGAGCCAGGGTTCGACGAAGTTGACCGAGAACGCCTTATAGTATTGGCCGTTGGTTTGTCCACGGAGGGACAGT
>JAITVB010000048.1 GCA_031286025.1 Rikenellaceae bacterium | reverse complement strand
CTCCGAAATGTTCTTATTCACATGGTAAAGAAATTTTTTTGCTTTTTCGCCGGTGTGCAACTGATAGCAGGCATAGCGACGGCACAGGAAAAACGGGAACGTTACGAAATCGAATTCGGCACCCCCGTCTACTACAAGGAAATTCTACAAACGCTCACTTTCCCCTTTTCGTGGCAAAAGGCGGGGCAATACATGAGTTACGACGCATGGAACCGAATGGCGACCGGCAAAATGATGGAACTGATGGCCCCGATGCCGCCCGACGTGCCGCTTGATTGTAAGATCGTCGACACCGAGCAGCGCGACGGTTACAAGGCCCACAAGATCGAGTTCAACATCTCGGGATGGGCGCGGGTGCCTGCCTACCTGCTCGTTCCTGACATTGCATTACGCATTCCACAGGGCGGGGAAAAATTGCCCGGTCTGGTGATGCTGCACGACCATGGCGCCCAATTCTACATCGGCAAGGAAAAAATGGTGCGCCCCTTCGACGTCGAACCCGAAGTCGCCGAAAAAGCACGGGCGTGGATCGACCGACTTTACAGCGGCCGCTATGTGGGCGACGATTACGCCCGGCAGGGTTATGTCGTGCTTTCGGTCGATGCTCTGTTCTGGGGCGAGCGGGGACGCAAGGAAGGCGTCCTGTACGACGGACAACAGGCCCTTGAGTCCAATTTCATGCAAATCGGTATGAGTTGGACCGGGATGATCGTCCACGACGATATGCGCTCGGTCGATCTCTTGGCATCGCTGCCATACGTCGATCCGGCACGGATCGGGGCGGTGGGCTTTTCAATGGGCTCCTACCGGGCGTGGATGCTGACCGCGCTCAAGAAAGAGGTGGCGGCCGGCGTGGCGATCTGTTGGATGAACACCACCGAACTGCTGATGACGCCCAATAACAACCAACTGAAAGGCGGTTCGGCCTACTCGATGCTCGTCCCCGGCATGGCCAACTGGCTCGATTACCCCCACGTGGCGAGCCTCGCCTGTCCTCGGGCGTTGCTGTTGTTCAACGGGCGGCAGGATAAACTCTTTCCCGTAGAAGGAGTGGAATCGTGCTACGCCCAAATGCGCGAAGTGTGGCACAGCCAAAACGCCGACGACAAACTGGTAACCGAACTCCGGGACACCCCCCATATCTTCAACGCCGACATGCAGGCCGAAGTCAACGTCTTTCTCGCCAAACACCTGAAGGCAAAATAATAACAGGCCGAAGATTATTCTTCGGCCTGTTATTATTGCTTTTCTTCCACCATCCGCTGCCGGAAGCGACGCAGGATAAGGGTATCGGCCATGAGCAGAAGCAGCGCGCAACCACAAATGGAGATCCACGGCAAGTAGCCGGAAAAATCAATTTCGCGAAAAACTGAAAAATCGAGACCCCGAACCAATCCGACTAGCGATATCCCGTATCCGGAATAAAGAACTGCGACAGGGACCACGAGCAAACCGAGCGCTCCGGCCGAGGCAAAAAGTAAATCCCGGACGTTGGTGCGTATCGCCCGGTGTGTGTTTTCGCAGGCCTCGGCCTGTTCCAGTATGTTTTGCCGCAACCGAGCCGGCATCTCTTCGCGCGGCAACCGGTCGAACAGGCTTTTCAGATGTTGGTCATCCATTTCCATATCCCTCTTCCTGCATGCAAATGTATAATTTTTTCCGGATCCGGTAAAGTTTCACCTTGACGTTGGAAAGCGACAGACCCGTGATCCGGGAAAGTTCCTCCACACCTTTGCCGTCGTAATAAAACAACGTAATGAGCATCGCCTCGTCGACCGGCAAGCGGGCCAACGAACGTTCCAGGGCAGCCAACGCCGCTTCGCCGTCCCGGCCATCCGACGGAGGCGATTCATCGGCCGCCTGTTTTTCGAGGATTTCGCCGCCGACCGTCCCCCGGCGCTTTTTGTACTTGCGCAGGGCCGATATCGCGTGGTTGTAGGCAATCCGGTAAATCCACGTCGACAACGAACTCTCGCCCCGGTAATGCCCGATGTTGTCGAACACTTTCAGAAAAACGTCCTGGGTAAGCTCCTCGGCATCCTCGCGGCTACCGACAATGCGGCAAATCATCGGAAACACGGCGGCCCCGAAACGGTCGACCAACACGGGATAAGCCCCCTCATCACCCGACCTGACCCGCTCGGCCAAGCGGCTGTCTTCGGCAATTCCCATTCCTGTTTTTTCTTATGACGCAAACATTTCGATAAAGTTACAACTAAAAAATTTACGGACAAAGGTGTAACCATCCGCGAGAAACGCCGTCAAATCGGTAAACGGAAAAACCATACTAAACTAAAACCGAAACACTATGATGGACTTTATTACCATTCCCGCGGTCGTAGGGATCGTAGCCCTCGGGGTTTACAAACTGTTCGAACTCTTTGTTCGGAAAAAAGAACGGATGATGATCGTCGAAAAAATCGATTTTTCGAACAGCGACGGGAAGCCGATCGACGTCAACATCGCGGGAAATCCCGGGAAGTTTCCCGCGCTGCGTTTCGGCTGCCTTTTCGCCGGTATCGGACTGGGACTGCTGATCGCCTTCTTCATCGTTTCACTCTACTATCCGGGATGGGGAGACGCCGGTTACCGGA
>JAITVB010000146.1 GCA_031286025.1 Rikenellaceae bacterium | reverse complement strand
CGAACCCATCATCCGCATTTACAGCGAAGCCTCAACGATCGCCGCCGCCCAAACCCTCGCCGCCCGCATCCAAAATCTGATTCTGGATATCGTTCGGTAGCGTGCCCGGGCTTGAGCCTCTAACAGCCGCTTTTTACAAAAGTGTCACTTGAAGTAGATTTGAAGCCCGAGCAAGTTACCGTACCATTCCCTGAATCTGATCTCGGAGAGATGGCCACTGGGTTTCGTCAATAGCCGGGCCGATGGTTTGGATGACTTGGTTGGCGATAAGTGCTCCGATGTGTCCGCAGCGGTCGGGAGCCATGTCCATGCTGAGGCCGTAAAGGAATCCGGCGGCGTAGAGGTCGCCTGCTCCGGTCGTGTCGACGACGGTGTGACCGGCGGCGGGGACAGCCCAACGTTCGGCACCCCGGCCGATGATCGAGCCTTCGGCGCCGACTTTGACGACGGCGATGTCGCACATCCCGGTGAGGATGCCGAGGGCTTCGGCGGGTTCACGGCCGGCGAAACCGCGTGCTTCGTCTTCGTTGGCGAAGACGATATCGACGTACGTCAGGATGAGGTATGATAGAAATTCACGATTTCCTTCGACGACGTTGAAACTGGCCATGTCGAGGGCCACAATCAAACCCGAGGCCTTGGCTTTGCGCATGGCGCCTTCGATCAGGGCGGGACTTTGCACCAGATAGCCTTCGATGAACAAATAATCGTAACCGGCCAGGTTGTCGTCGTCGATCTCGTCGTCACACATTTCGACGGCCGCCCCGAGGTAGGTGACCATCGTGCGTTCGCCTTCGGCGTCGATCAGCACCACGCAGCGGCCCGAAGGGGTGTCGCTGTAAATCAGGTGCGAGGCGACATCGTGTGTGCGCAAGCTCTCTTCGGTGTAGGCGCCGATGGCGTCGCGGCCGATCTTGCCGATGTAGCCGGTGCCGACGTCCAAGCGAGCCAGACCGCGGATGGTGTTGGCGGCCGAGCCGCCGGTCACCACGCGGCTGTGGGCGGTGCGGATCAGTTCTTCGACCTGCTTTTGGGTGTCACGGCCGACGAGGTTCATGCTTCCTCTCGGAAAGTTGAGCGTTTCGAGCACCGAGTCATCGTCGAGGTGGGTAAGGATGTCGACCAACGCATTACCGATCCCCAGGATTCGTTTTTCTTTATATGACATGGTATTCCTGTAAACGAAGAGAGGATGCAAAGATATGCATCCTCTCCCAATTTTTGTTCGGGTACCACCCAGGATTTCATTATCCCTCCACTATGCGGCGAGAACTCAGGCGGTCATCGGGCCGGAATTAAACGGCGGCGTTGAGTTCGGCGCCGGCTTTGAATTTCACGGTCTTCTTGGCAGCGATCTTGATCGTTGCGCCCGTTCTCGGGTTACGGCCGGTGCGAGCCGGTTTGTCCACTACCGAGAAAGATCCGAAGCCGACCAGAGCGATTTTGTCACCCGATTTCAGGGTTTTGGCGGTTACTTTCGTGAAAGCGTCGAGCACTTTTTTCGATTCTGCTTTGGTGATGCCGGCTTCCTTGGCGATTGCATCAACGAGTTGGGATTTGTTCATACGGATTTGGATTTAGATGAAGTTAGGTTCAAACAGATAGGGCAAATATATACATTAATTTTGTTAAAGAATGCAAATTTTACCGAAAAAGTGACCGTTCCCCGTTTGTAATCTCCGGATTGGCGGGGATTCAGGCTAAATTTGGCAGAATTTGGCAGAGCAATACCCAAAATCTCTCGACCGAGGCGATCTCCAATCGCTCGTCGGGTGAGTGCACGCCGCGCAGGGTCGGGCCGAAGGAAACCATCTCAAGATGAGGATATTTTTTAAGGAAAAGCCCACATTCGAGTCCCGCGTGAATGGCCCGGATCTTCGGTTTTTCGCCGAAAAGTTTTTCGTAGGTTTCGACCGTCACGGCAAGCAAGTGCGATGACGGATCGGGCCCCCATCCGGGATAACCTTCTGAGTGTTCAACGATTGCCCCGGCAAGCACGAAGCAACTTTCGACCGACTCCATGGCGTCGCGCCTGGCGCTTTCGACCGAGCTGCGTTGGCTGGTGGTCAGGACGATCGTCCCCGTTCCGTCGAATTTGACCGAGGCGAGATTGGTCGACGTTTCGACCAATCCGGGCATCGTTTGGCTCATGGTCAACACCCCGTTCGGCACGGCGCGCAAAACGTCGAGCAGTTTTTTTTGACACTCGGCGGCCAATACCTCTTCGGCTTCGGAATTTTCCAGTTCGAGGGCGATATTTTTTTCGGTAAATTTGAATTCATCTGTGATTTCGCTTCGGAATAGCTCGACTTCGCGCGTCATTTTTTCCTCCTCTGCGATGGGAACGGCGAAAGTTGCGACCGCCTCGCGCGGGATCGCGTTGCGCAGGTTGCCCCCGTCGAAGTTGGCCAACCGGAGCGAAAAATCGCGTTCCCCGCGCCACAGGAAGCGGGTGATGAGTTTGTTGGCGTTGGCATGGCCTTTTTCGATGTCGTCGCCCGAATGGCCGCCGGTGAGTCCCCGGAGCGAAAGTTGCCAGGTGCTCCACTTTAGCGGAACCGGTTCGACGATATAACGCATCCGGGCCACGGTGTCGACCCCGCCCGCACAGCCGATGAAAATCTCCCCTTCGTCTTCCGAGTCGAGGTTGATCAGGTACTTTCCCGAGATCATCCCCTCGGCCAGACCAAAGGCGCCGGTCAGCCCCGTCTCTTCGTCGACCGTAAACAGCGCTTCGATCGGGCCGTGGGGCAGGTCGTCGGCCGACAACACGGCCAACGCCGCCGCCATTCCTATGCCGTCGTCGGCTCCGAGAGTCGTCCCCTGGGCCTTCACCCAACCGTCGACCACGGTGGTGCGGATCGCCTCGCGCTCGAAATCAAAAACCACCTCGCTGTTCTTCTCGCACACCATGTCCATGTGGCTTTGCAACACCACTGTCGGCCGGCCTTCCATTCCGGGTGTGGCTCCCTTGCGGATCACGATGTTGCCCGTCGCGTCCTTTTTATGTTCCAGTCCCCGATCTGTGGCGAAACGTTCCAGATAGGCGATGATTCGCCCCTCTTTCTTCGATGGGCGAGGCACTTGCGTGATCTCTTCAAAGTAACGCCAAACCGCCTTCAGACCCGATAATCCCTGTAAACTTGCCATAATCCGTACCCGTTTTTTTGCATTGGAAACATAAAAATAGTTAAAATATCTGAGCCGTTAACATAATTCGTCAAACAAAATTTACCATAACTCCATCTGCGCGGGTTTGAACGACCGGTAATCGGGAGTAAGTATGCCCTCCGGCGGAATTTTCCCGGCCGAGAGTGTATCTGAGTACTTTACATTTTACTTATCCGTTGCCGGCCATCACGCAAACACATTCTAACATACTTGCAATCAGTGAATTATATCTCGAACGCTTTAAAGGCACGAATATTCTCGGAAAATCGCATCGGGACGGCCGATTTTTGAGAAAGAGCCTGTTCCGGGCCGGACCGCAGGCATCGGGCTACGCCGACAGAACCGCCGCTTTGAAAAAAATCTCCCCGTGCGGGAACGCACAATTCGGTTATATTTCTTAGCTTTGTGTCGCCAATCGATCCGATGAAAAACATCCGCGACACAGAAACCGACCTCGATTTCGAGAACAAGATCCGCCCGCAGGAACTGACCACATTCAGCGGACAGGACAAGATCGTCGAAAACCTGACGATCTTTATCCGTGCGGCCCTCATGCGCGGCGAATCGCTCGACCACGTGCTGCTCCACGGCCCTCCCGGCTTGGGGAAAACCACGTTGGCCAACATCATCAGCAACGAACTCGGCGTCGGGATGAAAGTCACCTCGGGCCCCGTGCTCGACAAACCGGGCGATTTAGCCGGTCTGCTGACCAACCTGAGTGAGGGCGACGTGCTGTTCATCGACGAAATCCACCGCTTGAGCCCTATTGTCGAAGAGTACCTCTACTCGGCCATGGAGGACTATAAAATCGACATCCTGTTGGACAAAGGCCCCAGTGCACGATCGATCCAGATCGAGCTGATGCCTTTCACACTGATCGGGGCAACCACCCGCAGCGGCTTGTTGACCAGCCCCTTGAGAGCACGGTTCGGTATCCAGTGCCATTTGGAATATTACGATGCCCCGACCCTCAAAGGCATCGTGCGGCGCTCGGCCTCGATCCTCAACATCGAGATCGATGCCCAAGCCGCCTTGGAAGTAGCCCTGCGCAGTCGCGGCACGCCCCGCATTGCCAACGCCCTGTTGCGCCGCGTGCGCGACTTTGCGATGGTCAAGGGCGAGGGCCACATCGACCTGCCGATCACCAAA
>JAITVB010000242.1 GCA_031286025.1 Rikenellaceae bacterium | reverse complement strand
CTATTCCGTTAAAGAGATAGTTGATATTTGCAACAAGGTTTATCGACCTACTTTAAAAGATAAATGCAGTATTTGCGTTGTTAGATTGACGCAGAAGGTTATTTAGCTATATTATTACCTATATTTTCTGCGCGATCTTGCGAATCTTGCCCGCTTTAGACAGCGCGGTCAGCCGCGCCGAACCCGCCTTATCGGAGGTTGCAAACAGAATTTCCTGTAAATGCAACGGAGTAATTTTTTCCATTATAACAGCATTTGGATGCAAAGGTAGGTAATTTTTTCGAGTATGATTCCATTTTGCGGGTAAATTCTCAAGATATGAATAAGAGGTCAAAAAACTTTGACTACCTTTGTTTTGCTAAGTGCAAAGCAGGGTAAAATGTAGCAAGCGGCTTGTAGGTTATCCGGTGTCTTTGAAAATCAATGGTTTTATAACCCATTGAGATAACGTGGAGTAAACAGACGGACTTGTTCCCTCCAAGATGAGCAGACGGCGGAGGATATTTTGTTGCAGTGCTTTTACGCATTTATCAAGGGTTTACAGGTCGATTTTCCCGCCACGACAGATCTTTCCGCAAGGGCACGGCATTGTTACAACAACGCCTACCACCTGACCGCCGACAAACTCAAAGCCAATCCCGATAAAGGGCTGTTGGGCTGGCTCGATGCGGAATTTCAATTATTCAAGGCCATCGAGAACAACCGCTACTCGACACGCATTCAAACTCCGTTCGCCTCGGTCGAGGAGCTTGTGGAAATAGCTAATACCATACTCAACCGCCGAAAGAGCAGAGTCGGCAAGTCGTTGGAACACCATCTCGAAGAGATTTTCAACACGTTCGGCCTTAAACACAGTTCGCAGACTGTTACAGAAATGAATAAACGACCGGACTTTCTGTTTCCGGGGCCGGAGGCGTACGCCGATCCGCGATTCGATGAGAACAAATTAGTCGTACTCGCATCCAAAACCACCTGCAAAGACCGCTGGCGACAGATTCTCAATGAGGCCGATCGCGTGAGGACAAAGCACCTGTTCACCCTGCAACAGGGCATCTCCTCGAATCAGTTAGCCGAAATGTACAAGTCGGACGTGTGTCTGGTCGTTCCAAAGCCTTATATCACGAGTTTCCCCGAAGAATACCGCCCCTGCATCCTGACGCTGAATGATTTTGTGGGGCAGGTGATGGCGAAACAGGGTATGCAATAAATCCCCATCGCCCCATCTTCGCAAAGATACTGATGGTTGAGATGCGGAGCAAGGCTATACGGAGCGTCTTCGACGGCCTTGCACCGCACCCCAACCATCCGGGGCTAGTCGCTATGATGGAGCAATGGGGTGGTGTGTCCGACTACTTCAACAAGTCGGCGATCCCGATTTTCAGGGCTTCGGCGATCTTGTTCAGCGTCCCGACCGTGAAATTCGACCCGCCCGCCTCGATCCGGCTCATCACCGACACCTCGAAGTTGCACATCGCCGCCAAATCCTGCTGAAGAATTCCTTTTTCGGCGCGTATCTTCTTGATATTCTTGCCTATTTGCTTTAAAATCTGATCCGTCGTCATACTTTTATGATAAGTAAAGAAAAGTGATTACTTTTGCCTTTAACTTAGTATATATGCCAAGTTTAGAATAAAGCATAAAAACGGACATTATGAAAACAGAAACGATTCTCGGAAAATGGCAGACGATCCGTTGGTCGGCGAACGCTCCGGGCGGGTGGCAGTCGATAGGCGAATTTGCGTCCGGACTCTCGACGTAGGAATTTCTGCCCGACGAAACGGTGTTGGATCAATTCGACGGCGAGACACCCGAACTGCTGACTTACCATTACGAACCCGATTCGCGGTTGCTTGTCATTCAACGGTTCGAGGTCGAAGAACGTTACCGGGTGGAATCTCCCACCCCGAACCACATCATCCTCTACGACCTCGAAGGTGTCGAAATCGAGCCGGACGATTACGCGCTCAGGATCGAGATGGAGAGGGTTGATGCCGTTTAGGAAAAATGTAGTACCTTTGTAGGAGAGTCAATCGCCAAGAAAAACGAAGCAAACGAATGAAAGCGCACTTTCGCCAAATCGTTACCTGTAAGATTCGCATTACCGCTTATGCAGCTGTAAGTTACTGATTTTACAAAAGAAAAGAGGTCTGATTTCTCAAACCTCCTGTTTTAGAGCGGAAAACGAGACTCGAACTCGCGACCCCAACCTTGGCAAGGTTGTGCTCTACCAACTGAGCTATTTCCGCAATTATTTCAATGTGTTGGCTCTCTCTGTCTTTTCCTTGCCAAGATTAGATTCAATATCCTCTCTTGGGTCAAGTTTTGTGCTCCGCCAACTGAACTGTCCCCACAGTTTCTTTGCCTTGGGAATCGGTTTGATTCCCCTATTGGTCGCCATCCTTGGGGAAACCCTTGTGGGGAGAGCAGGATTCGAACCTACGAAGGCGTACGCCAGCAGATTTACAGTCTGCCCCAGTTGGCCACTTTGGTATCTCCCCAACTTTTATTTTCGCGCTAAAAGAACTCTCTTTTCCCTTCCCTCCCTCCGGAATCGCCTCCCTTGGGTTGCCCACTCGGGAAGTGTGGCATTCTGCAAAAAAACGCCGCCTGTTTTGCAGGCTTCCGGCTCAATATCTGAAATTGCCTTTCCGAGTAGACTCGAAGTCAATTTCCTCCATCGCTCCGGGCACCGTCGGTGCCGCGTTTTGTTGAGCCGATGGAGGGATTCGAACCCCCGACCAGCTGATTACAAATCAGCTGCTCTGGCCAACTGAGCTACATCGGCGTAGCTTTTTGGTGAGGCAAAAGTAATGCATTTTTTTTAATCTGCAAATCAAACCTGAAAATTTTACATAATTTTGTTTTTCATACTACCACTCAATCCATTCTCCGACTATGGAAAACCGGCTCGAAAAAATCAAAGCCTTTCGAAAAATCGTTTGGCTTATTGTCGCGATATTCGCTTTGCAGTTGCCTTTGCTGTTGACCCACATCCCCGTGAAAACCATAGGAGCCTGGGGCGGCGGTGGCGTGCTTGCGATCGTATTCATCTATTTGGTCGTCCTTTGCCTGCGTTTGTTGAGGGAATTGCAGCAAAGAGAAGAAGAAATATAATTTTTCCTATTGTTTTTTTGAAACGATTTCGATTTCTCGTAAAACAGCTATATTCGCATATAATTCGTAAAAAAGCTGTTTTATGAAACGGATCCTAATCGTTGGGGCTGGGGGGCAGATCGGTTCGGAACTGACCTCGCTGCTGCGTAAATTATATGGCAATTCGAACGTTGTGGCGGCCGACATGCGTGAATGCAAAGACTTGGGGGCCGACGGCCCCTTTGTGGTGTTGAATGCGCTCGATGCACAGACCTTTGGCTATGTGGTCAACAAATACCGCATCGACACGATTTTCAACCTGGTGGCCCTGCTTTCGGCCGTGGGCGAGAAAGACCCGCAGTTGGCGTGGAACATCAATATGGGGGCGCTGATGAACTCCCTCGACGTCGCGCGACAATATGAATGCCGCCTCTTCACACCGAGTTCGATCGGTGCGTTCGGGCCCGAGTCGCCCAAGGAGCAGACACCGCAGGACACGATCATGCGCCCGCTGACGATTTACGGTGTGTGCAAGGTGACGGGCGAACTACTGAGCGATTACTATTATCATCGCTACGGGGTCGACACCCGCAGCGTGCGTTTTCCGGGGATCGTTTCCAACGTCACCTTGCCCGGCGGGGGGACGACCGACTATGCTGTCGAAATCTATTACGAGGCAGTCAGGGACGGGCGTTTTACCTGCCCGATCCCGGCCGACGTCTACATGGATATGATGTATATGCCGGATGCGTTGAATGCCTGTGTGCAGTTGATGGAGGCCGACCCGACCCGGCTAAGGCACCGCAATGCGTTCAATGTGACGGCGATGAGTTTTACGCCCGAAATCATTGCGGACGAGATATGTAAACACATTCCGGCTTTTGAGATGGACTACCGGATCGATCCGCTGAAAGAGTCGATTGCGCGGAGTTGGCCCAATGCGTTGGACGACCATTGCGCGCGTGAGGAGTGGGGGTGGAATCCCAAATGGACGTTGGGGGATATGACGGAGGATATGCTTTATGTTGTTGGCAAGAAGTGCGAGCGCGGCGAATATTAGGTGCGTCTCCATTGCCTTTTAAACCGGAACGAAAAACACATATTCAAAAAAAGGAATAAGGCTATTGGCAAAAGAATAAAAAGGGCGCCCTTGTCGGGTGCCCTTTTTCCATGCAGAACCGATTCTTAAAATTCGAAGAACCGCTTGGCGTTGTTGTAGGAAATGTCTTCCACCATCCGGCCGAGGAAAGCCATTTCGCTGCTCGGAAGTTTCCCTCTCCGGATATCCTTGCCGATCAGGTTGCACAGGATGCGGCGGAAATACTCGTGGCGCGGATACGACAGGAAACTGCGCGAGTCGGTCAGCATCCCCACGAAGCGGCTCAGCAAGCCGAGCATCGAGAGGGCGTTCATCTGCGCCTTCATGCCCACTTCCTGATCCAGGAACCACCAACCCGAACCGAACTGCATTTTGCCCGCTACCGAGCCGTCGTTGAACGTATAGGCCATTGTGGCAAGCACTTCGTTGTCGCCCGGATTAAGGTTATAGAGGATGGTTTTAGCCAGGGTGCCGTTATAGTCGAGACGGTCGAACAGGCGGTGTCCGGCGGCCGAGCAGCGTTCGTCGTGGATAGCGTCGTAGCCCGTGTCCGGACCGAGGCGCTCGAACATCCGCTTGTTGTTGTTGCGAATGGCGCCGATGTGGAATTGCTGTGTCCAGTTCTTTTCATGATCCATCACGGCAAAATCATACAGCATGGCAGAACGGAATTTCAGCAACTCTTCCAAGTTCGCTTTCTTTCCGTTGCGAACCTTTTCGAAGATATTGTTGATTTCGACGGCGGTGTAAGGCTCGGCATAGAACGTTTCGAGGCCGTGGTCGGAAAGCTTGCACCCCATCGTGGCGAAGAAGTCGTGGCGCACGTGCAGTGCGGCCAACAGATCGTCGTATTTCTTGATGCTCACGCCCGAGACGGCTTCGAGTTTGCCGATATACTCGTTGTAGGCCACCGGATTTTCGATCGCCATCGCCTTGTCGGGCCGCCACGTCGGGAGCACCTTGGTGAAGAACGGTTTTTCCCGGATTTGTTGGTGGTATTCGAGCGTGTCGACGGGGTCGTCGGTGGTGCAGACCACCTCCACCTTGAAACGGGTCATCAGGCCCTGTGCGCGGTACTCCGGGGTCTGGAGCTTGGCGGTGCACTCGTCGTAGATCGCCTTGGCGGTTTCGGGCTTCAGGATTTTGTCGATCCCGAAGATCTTTTGGAGTTCGAGGTGCGTCCAGTGGTAGAGCGGGTTACGCATTGTGTAGGGAACGGTTTCTGCCCACTTTTCGAATTTCTCGTAGTCTGGCTTCCCGCCGGTGATATATTCTTCGTCGACGCCGTTGCCGCGCATCGCGCGCCATTTGTAGTGGTCGCCGCCCAACCACACCTCGGTGAGGTTCCTGAACTGATAGTTGTCGGCGATCATCTTCGGGATCAGGTGGCAGTGGTAGTCGATGATCGGCATTTTTGCCGCGTGGTCGTGATAGAGTTGTTGGGCTTCTTCGCTGTCGAGCAT
>JAITVB010000219.1 GCA_031286025.1 Rikenellaceae bacterium | reverse complement strand
AAGTTCTTCGGGTGCGACGCTTAATCGTTCGATGAACGCTATCAATCCGTCAATCCGCTTCTGCTTGTCCATTGTGGCATGGTAACGTTCTTTCGAAGCCAACTCGATGGCATGACCGCGCGGGGTAAGGCGCATATCGGCATTCTCCTGTCGTAGCAGGATCCGGTACTCGGCCCGTGAGGTGAACATCCGATAGGGCTCATCGACCCCCTTGGTCACCAGATCGTCGATCAGCACGCCGATATAAGCCTCGTCGCGGCCCAACACGAACGGTTCGCTGCCACCCAGTTTCAGATGGGCGTTGATCCCGGCCATCAGGCCCTGCGCTCCGGCTTCCTCATATCCTGTTGTCCCGTTAATTTGACCTGCAAAGTACAGATTGCCAATAAGTTTCGTTTCGAGTGTGTGGTGTAGCTGGACCGGTGGGAAGTAGTCGTATTCGATGGCATAACCCGGCCGAAAAATGTGTATATTACGCAGACCTTCAATATGTTGCAATGCTTCGAACTGTACCTGCCAAGGGAGCGAAGAAGAAAACCCGTTTAGGTAGTATTCGGTTGTCTCCCGCCCTTCGGGTTCGAGGAAAAGTTGATGTTGTTCCTTGTCGGCAAACGTGCGCAGTTTGTCTTCGATGCTCGGGCAATAGCGCGGGCCGATGCCGCGGATCGTGCCGTTGAAGAGTGGCGAATCGGCAAAGCCTTCTCGTAATGTGTTATGTACCTGCGGAGAGGTATAGGCTAAATAGCAGGGCAACTGTGCCTTAACAGGATCAGTGTCAGATGAAAATGAAAATTTGGCCGGCAATTCGTCGCCTGCCTGCATTTCCAGTTTTGAAAAATCAATGGTGCGAGCGTCGAGCCGGGCAGGGGTACCGGTTTTCATCCGGCCCACCTCGAATCCGGCGGCGCGAAGTTGTTCGCTGATTCCGGTCGAGGGGGGATCGCCTGCACGTCCGCCCGGCACCTGAGAACGGCCGATGTGCATCAGGCCGTTCAGAAATGTGCCGGTGGTCAGGATCACGGCCCGAGACTGAAATTCGACCCCGAAACGTGTGCGTACACCCGCTGCCGCTCCGTTTTCGAGGATCAGTTCGGTTACGGTGTCCTGCCATAAAAAAAGATTCGGGGTCTGTTCGAGCGTACGGCGCCAGAGCGATGAAAATTGTTCCTTGTCGCATTGTGCGCGAGGGCTCCACATCGCCGCTCCTTTCGAGCGATTGAGCATCCGGAACTGGATGGTCGAGCGGTCGGCGATCACGCCCATTTGCCCGCCCAACGCGTCGATTTCGCGTACGATCTGCCCTTTGGCTACCCCGCCCACGGCCGGGTTGCACGACATCTGGGCCGTCTTGCTCAGATCCATCGTCACCAACAGCACCTGCGAGCCCATCCGGGCGGCCGCCACAGCTGCTTCGCAACCGGCGTGGCCGGCTCCGACGACGATGATGTCATACGCAAATTTCATGGTTCCGCCTCCGCCCGTTTCCGCAGGTAATACTCTTCTTTGGCGCGCATCACAGCGGCCTCTTTTTCGCTTTTGTCGGGGTATCCGCACAGGTGCAGAATGCCGTGGATCATCACCCGCTGCAACTCTTGGGCGAAGGGAATGTTCAACCCGCGAGCGTTGTCGGCCACGGTGTCGACACTGACGAACAGGTCGCCCGCGATCGTGTCGCTTTCCGAATAGTCGAAGGTGATGATGTCGGTATAATAGTCGTGCCCCAGATGTTTTTTGTTTAAGGCCAACAAAAGATCGTCGGTACAAAAAATGACAGCCACTTCGCCGCACCGGCACCCTTCCTCTGCCGCGGTTTCGCGGATCCACCGGGTGGTGGCCCGCCGACCGCGATAACGGAACGGGGTGGTCTCGGTATGGTAGGTAATGGCCATTTTCGTCGTTTTCAGGCGTTTTTTCAACATTGTTCTATCGCCTCAGCCAGGACTCCGGATTGAGGTTTTCAGTCTCTTTCCAGATCTCGAAGTGGAGCATATAGTTTTCGGCATCCGCACCGCTGTATAGTTTCCCGATGACCTGATTGGCGGAAACCTTGTCGCCGGCTTTGACATTGACGGTTTCAAGGTTGGAATAGACGGTCAGGTAGTTCCCGTGACGGATCATGACGTTGTTATTCAGCCCCTGGAAGAAGAAGACGCGCACCGCTTCGCCGTCGAATACGGCTCGTACATTGGCTCCTCGCTCGGTGGCGATATTTATGCCCTTATTGTTGACTGTCAGATTTTTCTGCGTTGGATGTGGGTGGGTGCCATAGTGGTCGATGATCACCCCGCCCGACACCGGATAGGGCAGCCTGCCCTGATTCTGGTCAAATCGTCCGGAAAGGGCGGCAAATGCCTCGGTTTCGGCCGTGGAACGCGCCTGTCCCCGTGACCGCCGGGCCTCTTCTTCGATCAGGCGTTGGATCTGGGCCTGCAGGTTTTCGAGCGTTTTTTGCTTTTGGGCCAATTGGGTGCGGTATTGTGTGGCCTGGGTGTTGAGCGTCGAGGCGATCCGGCGGTAGTTGGTCTCTTCGGAGGACAGATTGGATATCTCCTTGTTGCGCGCTTGGACGGTCTGGTCGAGTTCGTCTTTCTTGAGGCCCAGTTCGATGATGTCTTCCGAAAGCCGCATCGACATCGAGTCGATCTGGACCGCTTTGCGTTCGCGCATCAGCGTGTAGCGCTTCATATAGTATATGCGGCGCGAAACGTCGTTGAAGTCGGTGGCGGCAAAGAGAAAGGCCATGAACGTGTTCGTCCGGTAACTTTTATAGGCATCGACCATCATCGATGCATATTCGGCCTTCAGGGCCGCCAATTCGCGTTCGAGGCTGCCGATAGTGCTGTTTCTCGTGTTGATGTTGCCGTTGATCAGCGCGATTTGCCGGTCGAAGTTGGCAACCATCCGTTTGCGGGTCGATATCTTGGAGTTGACCAAGCGCAGATTGGCCGAGTTGTCAGTCTGGGCGCCCTTGTTCTTTTCGATCAGGGCGTTGGTGGCGTCGATCTCGGCCTGGGCGGCCCGAACCTGGCGCTGCAATTCCTCGATGGTCTGGCCCGCAGCGGTTGTTGCGAGCAGACAGAAAAACACGAAAAATCCCCAAAACTTACGCATAGCTTATTTCCCTTCGATCAGTTTGAGCCGCCGGTCGATCTCGGCCGGGTTGTAGCCCTTGTCGCGGGCTTTTTTCCAATAGACCGACGCCATGAAATGGTCTTTCAACTCGTAAAGAATATCGCCGTAGTGGCACATCAGCTCCGCGCTTTCGCTCTTGTCGAGCGAGAGGGCTTGCTGCAGTATCTTGCGGGCCTCTTCGTAACGCCCTATTTTGTAGAGTACCCAAGCGTGGGTATCCATGTAGGTGGCGTTGTTGGGGTCGAGTTTCGACACCCGTTCGCTCATCGCCAGGGCTTCGTCGAGGCGTTTGCCCTCAAGGCTGAGATAATAACTCAGGTTATTGAGTGCGAAGACGTTGTTCGGATAGATCCGGATCGCCTTTTCGTAGAGCGGATAGTATTTTTTCGTATTCAGGCTGTCTTCGGAGTGGGCCATGTCGCCCAGGCTCGAATAGATAGTGCTTCGGAGCGAATCGGTCGTGGCATATTTGAGCGCCGCGCGCAACTCCTTTTCGGCCGGCTTGTACTGTTTCAGATAGAAAAGCGCGAACCCTTTTTTCATATAAAGTTCGGGGTCTTTCGGGAAGCGGTCGAGGGCTATTTCCGAGTAGCGCATCACCGAGTCGGAGTGTCCCAGATAGGCCTCGATGTCGAGGATCGTGGTATAGACGTCGAGTTTCGTCGAATCGTTGACCATTCCCTTGTAGGCCTTGAGCGCATCCTCGACCCGGCCGCTGTTGAGCAGGTGTTTCCCATAGAAATCCATGACCTGGGGATCGGTCGGGTAGGTAAGGGCCAGTGAGCGGGCCAACTCGTCAACACCGAAATAGTTCGACTGATAGTAATCGGGATTGCCGACCACGTTGTCGAAAAAGCGGATTTTGGCGTAGTTCGACAGACCGTTCTGCACAAAGAGTTTTTGAGCGGTCGTGAGCAGGTTGGCCCGGTCGTCGCGGCGGCGGTAGAACTCGGTCAACGAGGCGAGCGTGCTCACGCTGTTTGGGTCGAGTTGCAAAGCATGGTCATAGGCTTCGAGAGCCAACGAATCCTTACCCGTGGCGCCGTAGAGGTCGCCCAACACGACGTAATTTTCCTCCTCATACGGGAAATGGTCGACCAACGCCCTGGCTTCGTCGATGGCGCGGTTGGTCAGCCCGACGTTCATCAACAACTGGCGTTTGTAGGACGAAAGTCCTTCGATCATCCCGAATTTCACTTCCGCCGAGTCGAGGACAGAGATCGCGGTAAAGTATTGTTCTTTTTCCTCGTAGAGGGCGGCCAGATACTTGTAGTTTTCGGGGTTGTTCGGATCGAGTTCCACAAGGCGGCGGTAAACCCCGAGCGCGTCGTCGTACTGTCCGCCGCGAATCAGCAGCCGTGCCAACAGAAGTTGGTACCAGACGTTGTCGGGTTCGAGCGTCACGGCGCGCCGGCTGTATTCGAGCGCCTCGGCCTTTTTCGAAACGGGCATCACGCCGGCTAACTCATACCAGGCCCCGGAGTGGGTCGAGTCGAGCGCCACCGCCTGGCGGAAACACCGTTCGGCTTCGTCGGGAAAGCCATAAATATTTATCACCCGCACCCCTTCCAGAAAGTAGTGCGTCGCCGCTTGCCCGTTGGTAAAGAAACGCGGCGGCGGTTCGACCAGGCTGAGTGCCGCCGGCCGGCCGGCCGAACAGGCAGCGGCCAACAGCAAGACAAAAAGGCTCGCCAACAGGGGATAGACACGAGAAGGGCGCACAGGCATCGTTTTAACAGGTCATGCGATTCGGGGGTAAATACCGGGCTGTCGTCCGGCCGCCATCCGCCACGGCGATCAGATCACCGATTCGAACTGAGAGAGAAATCGCAGGTCATTCTCAAAATAGAGGCGCAGGTCACGTACGCCGTACTTGAGCATCGACACGCGTTCGACCCCCATTCCGAAAGCGAATCCGCTATACTTTTTCGAGTCGATTCCACACGCGTCGAGTACGTTCGGGTCGACCATACCGCACCCCATGATCTCAAGCCAACCGGTGTGCTTACACACGTTGCATCCCTTACCGCCGCATAGGTTGCACGACACGTCGACCTCGGCCGAGGGCTCGGTGAAAGGGAAGTACGACGGGCGCATCCGGATCTGCGACCGTTCGCCGAACATCTCTTTCGCGAAGTAGAGGATCGACTGCTTCATATCGGCAAACGACACGTTTTCGTCGATATAAAGTCCTTCTACCTGGTGGAAGATGCAGTGTGCCCGGTAAGAGATGGCCTCGTTTCGAAAAACACGGCCGGGGCAGATCACGCGGATCGGCGGCTTTTGCGTTTCCATCGTGCGCACCTGGATCGAACTGGTGTGTGTGCGGAGCAGAATATCGGGGTCCTTTTCAATAAAAAAGGTGTCCTGCATATCGCGGGCCGGATGTTCCGGAGGAAAATTGAGCGCCGAGAAGACGTGCCGGTCGTCCTCGATCTCGGGCCCTTCGGCCACGACATAACCCAACCGCGAAAAGATCTCGACGATCTGGTTGCGCACGAGCGAAAGGGGGTGGCGCGTGCCGAGCGCGTCGGCGGTCCCCGGGCGGCTCAGGTCGAGGGTCGGGGTATTGTTCGTGTCGCTCTCGCCGACCGAGGCTTTCAGTTGGTTGATCTTCTCCTGCACGGCTGTTTTCAGGCGGTTGATCCGTTGGCCCAGTTCGCGCTTCTGTTCGGCCGAAACTTGCTTGAATTCTTCGAAGACGGCCGTCACCTCGCCCTTTTTACCGAGCATCCGGATGCGGAACTCTTCGATCTCGGCCATCGCTTTCGGGGCGAAATCCTCCACTCTTTTCAGCAGGTTTTCAATTCTTTATGTCATTGGTTCCAGAACTATTTCTTGACGGTAATGATCACTTTTTTGATGAAAATGTCGCGCACGGGGCGGTCGTAGCGATCGGTACGCGCGGCGGCGATCTTGTCGACCACCTTCATTCCGCGGATCACGCGGCCGAAAATGGTGTAACCGCCGTCAAGGTGCGGCACTCCGCCAACGGTCCGGTAGACGGCACGCTGATCGTCCGGGATGCCGATCGAAAGGTTCTCGGAGATCGCGTTCAGTGTCGAGTCGCTCTGCGGTTTTCCCTGCACGATATAGAACTGCGACCCCGACGAGTAGCGGTTCGGGTTGACGTCGTCGCTCGCCCGTGCGGCAGCCAACGCCCCGCGGTGGTGGAACATGCCGGAGATGATTTCGGCCGGGATCTGTTCGCCGGCGCTCGTCTCCCCGTAACGGGCGGTCGAGAGTGCCTCACGACTCGACGGGTCGCCCGCCTGGATCATGAAGCCATTGATTACCCGGTGGAACAGTACGCCCGTGTAGGTGTTGTTGCGGCACAGTTTCAAAAAATTATCACGGTGTCCCGGCGTCTGGTCGTAAAGCATCACTTCGATCACTCCGGCCGAAGTGCGGAGTTTGACCAACGTCTTGCCAGAACCTTCGGATTCGATCGTGCGTCGCGCTTCGGGCGAAATCGGGTTTTCGCGCCCCCGGGCCTGCAAATCCGTCCCGCCGAGCGAAAAAGCGGCAAAAATTAGAAGTAAAAAAAATCTATTCATATCTTTGTCTTT
>JAITVB010000216.1 GCA_031286025.1 Rikenellaceae bacterium | reverse complement strand
GCCGGGATAAACATAACGGACATAAACACCGGCGCCGCCAATCCCGCCCTGACAAAAACCAACCGCGTCTTTCGGAAACTCGAAGTCATCGGCCGGATGCAGGCTGCTCTTGGAAAGCTCGGAAAATATACCACCCGGATCCAATCGATCGATACTTTTCCAAATAATGAACCTTCAAAAACACTGTGAGATTATGAAAAAACTGATTTTGCTGCTAGTCGCGGCATTTCCCCTATTGGCATACGCGCAGGCCAATACCATTACGTCCCTGTATAATACCTATTCGGGCAAGAAAGGCGTGTCGACCGTAATGGTAACTCCCGAAATGCTATCTTCCGTGCTGAAAGTCAACGGAGTCGAACTCAAATGCAGCATGATGGCCATCTCGGCCGAGCGTTCGCTTTCCTTCTGGCCCAAGGATATCCAGGACATGAGAGACGCTGCGATGAAGATCGCCTCCGCTCCCGGCTATAAAATGCTGATGGACGTCAGGGAAGAGGATGAAACTGTTTGCATCTATGCCAGGGAGGGCGCTCAGGGCGAGTTGGACGATGTGCTGATCATCGTTTCCGAAGACGACGAAATATCCGTCATAGGCATCGACGGTAGCATTCCGGCCAACCTGTTGGGCAAACTTTCACGGTTAGCCGACTGAGACAAGCGCAACGAACGACGGAGGGGGATCTTCATCTCCCTCCGTCGTTCGTTCATGAAACCGGACGATTATAGCGTAAGCGGTAGCCACACCGTCATGCCGGTCTTGCCGCGATTGCCCCAGGCGTAATAAGGCAGGAATTTTACGGCTACCGGCTGTGCACCCTCTTTCGGCATTTCGCGGTAGAGCGCACCCTCCCAGTCGGCTTCGGCCATGGCCACGGCCCGCCCTTCGAGCAGCATCACCGGAGCGCCGTCGATCTTGGTCATCTGCGGCTTGAGTTGGATGCCGGCCGGCACCTTGACGTCGGAAAGACGGTATCCTTCCGGGACATCGATCCCTTCCATGCAGTAAACCACCGGGCCGTATTGCACAGCCACCTGGCCGCGGCTCTCTTCGACCAACGGGTTGGCTTCGATCAGGCGTGCGCGGACAGGCATGTTAAGTTCGATCCTGTCGCCTTTTTTCCAGGCACGGTCAATACGGGCGTAAGTCCCCGGGGTGAGCGATGCGTTGACTGCCAGGCCGTTGACCGTGAGGGTGACGTTGTTGTCACACCAACCCGGAATGCGCACGAACATCGCAAAAGTGTTCTTCGGCGCTTCTTCGACCGTCATCGACACGTTACCGTCCCACGGATATTCCGACTGCTGCGCGAGACTTACCTTGCCGCCCGAGGGAAGCGTGGTCGACAGGCGGTTCGAACCATAAAGGTTTATGTAGAGGCCCTCTTTCGAGACAGCGTAAGCGTAGGCGCTCACCTGGGTCAGCGTGCGGGCGATGTTGGGCGGGCAGCAGTAGACCCAGATATATTCCTGGCGTTCTTTCGACCAACGGAGGGTGTAAGGAAATTCTTCGGTCACGCGCAATGGATTGGTATAGAAAAAGCGTTTGCCGTCGAGGCTGATCGAAGCGAGCAGGCTGTTGTATGCCACCTGTTCGACGACGTCGACATACTTGGCGTCGGCCGTCACGTCAAACATGCGCCAATTCCACAACAGGTTGCCGATGTTGGCGCAAGACTCGTTGTGGGCCGTTTCGCTCGGCAACTGGAACGAGCGGCCGTAGGACTGATGCACTTTCTGGATCGAGTCGGGCTTGTAACTCGTTCCGTCGGGCGAGGTGCCGTCGTAGAGGGCGCCGCAGGCACCGGTGATATACATTTTGGTTTGCGTCACGTCGTCCCAGATGTCGAGCAGACAATCCATCAGCGTCGGATCGCCCGTTTCTGCATAGACGTCGGCCACCCCGGCATAGAGGTAGTTGGCCCGCACGGCATGGCCCATCGCCTTGTGCTGCTCGCGGAAAGGCACACGGTCCTGGTTGTCGTCGGTGCCGTTTTCAACGAGGCCGCGGATATCGATCAGGTTTTTCGACAGTTCGAGGTATTTCGGGTTGCGGGTGGTGCGATAGATCTCGACCACGCCCATGTAGTGCGACGGGCAAATGGCGTTGCGGGCCAGTTCGGGCGACGACCGGGCATAGAAATCGCACAGGTAGTCGGCCGCACGGATACCCGCTTCGAGCAGCGTGCGTTTGCCCGTGGCCCGGTAATGCACACAGGCGGCGGTCATCAGGTGGCCCAGATTATAAGTTTCGAAATTGAGGCGGTCGGCAAATTCGGTCTTCCGTCCCGTCTTCTTTTCGCGGATGATCACCGGAGTGTGGATATACCCGTCGGCGCGTTGCGAGCCCACGATCTGCGGGATGATGCCGTCCATGAACTTGTCGAGCTTCGGGTCTTTGGTAATGGCATAAACCGTGGCCACAGATTCAAACCATTTGTAAAAGTCGCCGTCGAAGAAAGGGGGACCGCCGTTCCAGTCGCCCTCGACCTTGCCCGAGGCGATCTCGAAATTGCGGTAGGCGTGGCTCGTGGCCGGGTTGTTGAGTGTGTTCCACACGCCCATGATCATCGAATCGCGGTATACGTTGTTGAAGCGGTCGCCCCAAAAGCCGCCCGTCCAGGCGACGTCTTCGAGGTCGATGTTGGTCACTTTGGCGTAGGGGCTTTGCGAATCGTCGGACAGGCTCTTGTGCTGTGCCCGCGCTCCGTTGACCGGGAAGCAGGCGAGGGCAAGGACCACGGCAAGAAATTTGATCGGTTTCATTTAGTCTTTGTCGTAAGGGAAATTTAGTTTGTGCAAGTTAGGTATTTTTCTTTCAAATTCAAAAGATTTTCCAAAAAACGAAAGCAAACGAAACGCAAACGCAAGCATCCGGGTCGGAGAAGCGCGTTTTAGGATGAAACCGCAAATTCTCCGGAAAACGCCTGGCATCGAAGAAAAAGACCGTAGATCCTCATCTTTTTTATACCTTCGCACATCATTTGAAAATAATTTTCCGGGAATGATCTCTTTCTTTGTCTGCATCGCCTTGATGGTGACGTCCTATTTCTTGTATGGCGGCTATGTCGACCGGATGTTCGGAGCCGACCCGAAGCGGAAAACCCCGGCCTGTGTCCTGGGCGACGGGGTCGACTGCGTACCGCTCCCCACGTGGAAGGTCTTTTTGATCCAGTTCCTGAACATTGCGGGGTTGGGGCCGATCTTCGGGGCGATCCTTGGAGCGATGTACGGGCCGGTGGTATTCCTGTGGATCACTTTCGGGACGATCTTCGCCGGGGCGGTCCACGACTACCTGTCGGGGATGATCTCGGTTCGCAGCCAAGGGCGCAGCCTGCCTGAGTTGATCGGCGACCAGTTAGGGCTGACCGTCAAACAGGTGATGCGCATCTTTACCGTGATGCTGATGGTGCTCGTGGGGGCGGTCTTCGTTTCGGGGCCGGCCAACCTGCTCGTCGGGCTGACGGGCGGCGCGGTGGATTATCCGGTTTGGGTGGCGGTCATTTTTCTGTATTATATCGTTTCGACCGTTTTCCCGATCGACAAGGTGATCGGGCGGATCTATCCCTTTTTCGGATTTGCGTTGGCGTTTATGGCCATCGGCGTGGGGGTGATGCTGATGTTCCGCCTCGGGGACATTCCGGAACTCACCCCGGCCGGTCTGCGCAACATGCACCCCGATGCGGTCAACCTGCCGATCTTCCCGATGTTATTCATCACGGTGGCCTGTGGGGCGATCTCGGGTTTCCACGCCACGCAGTCGCCGCTGATGGCGCGCTGCATCCGCACCGAAGCCGACGGCAAACGCGTCTTTTTCGGCGCGATGGTCGTCGAGGGTATCGTCGCCCTGATCTGGGCCGCGGCCGGAATGACCTTTATGGGCGGCGTACGCGAATTACAGGAATTCATGTCGGCCAACGGAAATAACCCTGCGATTCTGGTCGACCGGATCGCCCGCACGTGGCTCGGCCCGGTCGGCGGAATCCTGGCCCTGATCGGGGTGATCGCAGCACCGATCACTTCGGCCGACACCGGGATGCGTGCCGCACGCCTGATAGCAGCCGAGTTTTTCAAGATGCCGCAAGTACAATTCTGGAAACGACTGGCGATCTCGCTGCCGCTGTTCGCCGTTGTGTTTGTGCTGTTGCAGATCAATTTCGACGTGATCTGGCGCTATTTTGCGTGGTTCAACCAGACACTGTCGGTCTTCACGCTGTGGGCGGTGACGGTTTATCTGCGGAAACGGGATAAGAATTTCCGGGCGACACTCCTTCCCGGGCTGTTTATGACGTTTATCTGCTCGAACTATATTCTGATTTCGAGCGAAGGACTGAGCCTCAATCCTGCTTCGTCATACGTGATTGCCGGCGCGGCCACGGTATTGTGCTTAGTGATCTTCGCGATATGGAGCAATAAGCTGAAAGCAGGAAAGTCGGCAAGATAAGTACGATCCCCTAAAAAGAAAAAAGGCGCTGAAGCACCTTTCCCCAAAACTAACTATTAACTGATAACTGTAAAAAAAGAACCTCCGGGAGACATCGCGTCTGTCGGCGTCCTCGTAGCGAGTCCGAGACTTGAACTCGGGACCTCATGATTATGAATCAT
>JAITVB010000183.1 GCA_031286025.1 Rikenellaceae bacterium | reverse complement strand
TGCGTTGCATCCAAAGGCTTTTTCCAGTCAAGTCCCTTGCGGGAAAGCACCTCTACCTTAGTATCCGAAGGCGTTTTTCAGCAGGGGGTTGGCGGCGAGTGGCGCTGTCCCGAAAAGATAACGCTCACTCTGTCCCTGAGCAAAATTATTGACAGCCAAGTTGTTCAGAAAGCTGTCGTCGATCGCCTTGCGCCAGTTCACGCGAGTGTAGGACGGACTCAACGGATCAGGTATACTTGCGTACGCCTTCCGACTCCAGTTCCAACGCGCGTTCCCTGACAACCGCTTCGAAAAAACCGGGTATATCCTTCCAAAAAGATAACTTTCTTTACCGGGCCCATTTAGACACATTCGTAAAAGAATCGGACAGAAAGCTACTCAATCGGTCAACGATGACGCATCTTTGCGCCAAACGAATTTTGTAACTACCTTTGTCCTCGAAAAGGAATAAAAATGGTTATCGCCAAACTCAAACGCCGCGAAAACATTGCCGAATACATCCTCTACCTCTGGCAGTTGGAGGATTTGTTCCGCGCCCTGCAGTTCAGCCCCGAGGCGATCTTTTCGCAACTCGCCGCCCCGATGCAGGCCGACGACGAAACGAAACAAGAGGTTTTCCTATGGTACATGGAGTTGATCGACCTGCTCAAAGCCGAAGGCAAGGAAGTCCACGGCCACTTGGAACACACCCTACACCTGATTGGCTCGCTCCAGGAGCTCCACGAAGCGCTGTTGGCCCTGCCCGCCGGCGCGGAATATCGCAAGGTGTTCACCCCTCTGGCGTCGGAACTGCCCGCATTGAAAGCACGCCTTGGGAGAGCGGAGATGAGCGACATCGAGTTCTGCCTGCGCGCTCTCTACTCGGTGATGCTTTACCGGATAAAGGGCGACGAAGCACACCGGGAGTATGTCGATGACGTGATGACCCTCGTTTCCCCCGCCATCGCCCTGTTGACTAAATTAAACCGTGAAATCGAAGAGGGGTCGTTCGACCTCTGCAAAAACGAACAACCATGATCACCAACGAACAAATTACAGAGCTTGTAAGGCGCCTGGATGCGTTGAGGAGGCATCTTTGACGTCGACAACCGACGCATGGAACTCGACGAACAAGAGTCTAAAACCCACGACCCCGCCTTCTGGGACGATCCCAAAGCGGCCGAAGAACAACTGAAAAAAATAGCCTCGATCAGGTCGTGGGTCACTGCTTATGACCAATTGGGCCAACTGGTCGGCGACCTCGAACTGATGCCCGATTTTATCAAGGAGGGCGTCCTCACCGAGGCCGAAGCCCAAGAGCAATACGCCGCCGCCCTGGCTGCCACCGAAGCCCTCGAAATGAAAAACATGCTCCGCAGCGAGGAAGACCATCTGGGCGCCATCCTCGAAATCAATTCCGGGGCAGGCGGCACCGAGAGCCAAGACTGGGCCTCGATGCTGCTCAGGATGTACCTCCGTTGGGCCGAACAAAGCGGCTACAAAACAAAAATGGCCGACTTGCAGGAAGGCGAAGAAGCCGGCATCAAATCGGCCACTGTCGAGATCGAGGGTGATTATTCCTATGGCTACCTCAAGAGCGAAAACGGCGTCCACCGTCTCGTGCGCCTCTCGCCGTTCGACTCCAACAACCGCCGCCACACATCGTTCGCCTCGGTCTTCGTTTCGCCGGCCGTCGACGACACGATCGAAATCGTCGTCAACGCCGGTGACATCGAGTGGGACACTTTCCGCTCATCAGGCGCCGGCGGTCAGAACGTCAACAAGGTCGAAACCGGCGTCCGCCTGCGGCATAAACCTTCGGGCATCGTCGTCGAAAACACCGAAACCCGCTCGCAACTCAACAACCGCGAAAACGCCATGCGCATCCTCAAATCCAAACTCTACCAGAAAGAGTTGGAACGCCGCATGGAACTCCAAAACCAACTCGAAGGCGAAAAGAAAAAAATCGAATGGGGCTCCCAGATCCGCAGCTACGTCTTCGACGACCGCCGCGTCAAAGACCACCGCACAAACGTCCAGACCTCGGACGTACAAGGCGTCATGGACGGCAACATAGACCCCTTCATCAAAGCCTACCTTATGGAATTCGGCGGACAAAGTTGAGGTCGCCTCCGACCGGCACTTTTGTAAAAAACGCCTCAAAAACTTTTGCTGCCGCTTTATAAAAAGCGGCGGTCGAGGCCGGTCTTTACTTTATCCGTTCGTAATACTCGCGGGTACGGGTGTCGACGCGGATTTTTTCGCCGGTTTGGATAAAGAGGGGGACGCGGATGGTGGCTCCGGTGTCGACGGTGGCAGGTTTGAGCGAGTTGGTCGAAGCGGTGTCGCCTTTGACGCCGGGCTCGGTATAGGTGACTTCCATGTCGATGATGGGAGGAAGTTCGGCGCTGAGCACCTGTTCCTTTTCGGTATGGAACATGACTTCGACGACTTGTCCCTCGCGCATGAGATCCGAGTTTTCGATCAGGTTGCGGTCGATGTGGATCTGTTCATAGGTTTCGGTGTGCATGAACACGCAGCCCATGTCGTCTTCGAAGAGGTATTGGTAGGGGCGTCGTTCTACGCGCACGGGTTCGATTTTTTCGCCGGCCGAGAAAGTGTGGTCAACGGTGCGGCCGTTTTCGAGGTTTTTGAGTTTCGTGCGCACGAAAGCGGGGCCTTTACCCGGTTTCACGTGTTGGAACTCGACGATCGAATAGGTCTTGCCGTTGAACTCGATACACAGGCCGTTTTTGATGTCTGCAGTTGTCGCCATTTTTCAGAATTTGATTTCAGGGTTACAAATATCCGGGATTTTTTCGAGAAATACAAACGGGCGGGGTTGGTTTACAGACGTATTTTGACAGATTGTCAACAAATTGGAATATCGAGAGTCGGGTTTTCTCCGATTCCTGACATCTCTTTCATGATATTTCAACGGATAATCGACAGGTTATCGACGCCATAATCCGTACTGTTGTCCATAACTCGCTTCCGAATCGAAACTATTCACAGGTGATCAACGATTTTATCAACAATCTATTGTTTACATCCGGCAACAAAATTCGTATCTTTGGCCGTACGAAAGTCGTGAAAAGACAACTGCGGCGATATTTTTTTAACAAATTGTCATATATTTGCAATCGATAAACTTTACGAAAAATGTTTGACCCGGAGATGATCCAAGAGGTGTATGCCTCGTTCGGGGCGCGAGTCGGCGCGGCGCGGCAGGTGTTGGGCCGTCCGATGACGTTGGCCGAAAAAGTGTTGTATGCCCATCTTTATGACAAGAGCGATCTGCGGTCATTCCGCAGGAGCGAGGATTATGTCAATTTCCGCCCCGATCGGGTGGCGATGCAGGACGCGACGGCCCAGATGGCGCTGTTGCAGTTTATGACCGCCGGACGCGAGCGGGTGGCCGTGCCTTCGTCGGTACACTGCGACCACCTAATCACGGCTGAAACCGATGCCGCGGCCGATCTGAGAAAAGCGTTGGCAGTCAACAGCGAAGTGTATGACTTTCTGAAAAATGTGTCTGACAAATACGGTGTCGGGTTCTGGAAACCCGGTGCGGGGATCATTCACCAGGTGGTGCTTGAGAATTATGCTTTCCCGGGCGGAATGATGATCGGTACCGACTCGCACACGCCTACTGCCGGTGGACTCGGAATGATTGCCGTCGGTGTGGGCGGGGCCGATGCGATGGACGTGATGGCGGGCATTCCGTGGGAACTCAAGATGCCGAAATTAATCGGGGTAAAACTCACCGGAAAGTTGAACGGTTGGGCTTCGCCGAAAGATGTCATTTTGAAATTGGCCGGTATCCTCACAGTGAAAGGAGGAACCAACGCCATTCTCGAATATTTCGGCCCCGGTGCGGCGGCGCTTTCCGCTACCGGCAAAGCAACGATTTGCAACATGGGCGCTGAAGTCGGAGCCACGACGTCGATTTTCCCTTACGATGAGGCGATGGCCGCTTACCTGTGCGCTACCGGCCGCGGTGCGGTGGCCGAAGCCGCCGCGAAACAGGCTGTCGATCTGGCGTCTGACCCCGAAGTGGCCGCTTCGCCCGAAACATATTACGACCGGTTGATCGAGATCGACCTGTCGGCCTTGGAGCCTTACCTCAACGGCCCGTTTACCCCCGACGACGCCCACCCCGTTTCCGAATTCGGACGGTTGGCGCGCGAAAAAGA
Source organism: Rikenellaceae bacterium (assembly GCA_031286025.1). Lineage (GTDB taxonomy): Bacteria > Bacteroidota > Bacteroidia > Bacteroidales > Rikenellaceae > JAITVB01. The sequence continues at coordinate 3,462 of JAITVB010000183.1, read as the reverse complement.
CTGGCCGCAGCGGATGGAGGTCGGTTTGGTGGGCTCGTGCACCAACTCTTCGTACGAAGATTTGGCCCGGGCGGCTTCCGTCGCCCGCCAAGCGGCGGCGAAAGGGCTCGAAGTCAAGGCGCAATATCTCATTAATCCCGGCTCGCAGCAGGTGTTTGAAACAGCGCAACGCGACGGGTTGATCGCCGATTTCGAGGCCATTGGCGGCGTGATCTTTACCAACGCCTGCGGCCCGTGCATCGGACAATGGAACCGCAACGACGGCTCGGCCGGACGGCCAAACTCCATCGTGACGTCCTTCAACCGGAATTTTGCGAAACGGGCAGACGGCAATCCAGATACCCACGCTTTCGTGGCCTCGCCCGAAGTGGTGACGGCACTCACGTTGGCAGGCGATCTGACGTTTAACCCACTGACCGATAAATTGATCAACAAAAACGGGGTGACCGTAACACTCGATCTGCCCACCGGAGAGACCCTGCCGCCGAAAGGTTACACAGTCGACGATCCGGGCTACGCCGCTCCGTCAGTCGATGGATCGCGAATCGAAATCCGGATTGCGCCGGATTCGCAACGTCTGCAATTGCTGAAACCGTTTGCGCCGTTCAGGGAGGACGATTTCAACGGAATGCACCTGCTGATCAAAGCGACCGGAAAATGCACCACCGACCACATTTCGATGGCCGGACCATGGTTGCGCTTCCGCGGCCACCTCGAAAACATCTCCGAGAATTTGCTGATGGGGGCGACGAACGCTTTCAATCAAAAGGCCAATGCGGTGCTCAATCCGTTGAACGGCAGCCATGAAACTGTTTCGGCGGTGGCAAAAACCTACAAGGCACGGGGTCTGTCGTCGGTCATCGTGGCTGAAGAGAATTACGGTGAAGGTTCCTCGCGTGAGCACGCCGCGCTTGAGCCGCGCTTTCTGAACGTCAAGGCGATCCTCTGCAAATCGTTCGCGCGGATCCACGAAACCAACCTCAAGAAGCAGGGTATGTTGGCCCTCACCTTTGCCGACAAGGCCGACTATGACCGCATCGACGAGCGCGACACGCTTTCCGTGTTGGGCCTCGAATCGTTTGCCCCGGGCAAGAATCTGACGGTCGAAGTGAAACATCCCGACGGGACGACCGAACGTTTTGAAGCCGTACACACCTACAACGAGTTGCAAATCGACTGGTTTAAAGCGGGCAGTGCGCTGAACTGTCTCTCAAAGGAATAAGACGATGGGGAAAATCGAAATGGAAGCGGGGAAACCGGTTGTCCCCGACCGGGTGTCGATCCCTTACATCGAGGGCGATGGCGTGGGCGCGGAAATTACCCCTGTGGCCCAGGCGGTGATTGACGCGGCTGTCAAAAAATGCTACGGCGGCACGCGAGCTATCGAATGGTTGGAGGTATTGGCCGGCGAAAAGTCGTTCAACGCAGTGGGCACCTGGCTGCCCGATGCGACGCTCGATGCTTTTCGATATTATCTGGTCGGGATCAAGGGGCCGTTGACCACCCCTGTCGGCGGCGGGATGCGGTCGTTGAACGTGGCGCTGCGCCAGGAGTTGGATCTCTACGTCTGTTTGCGCCCGGTGCGTTGGTACAAGGGGGTCGTTTCGCCGGTAAAAGAGCCGCAGAAGGTCGATATGCATATTTTCCGGGAAAACACGGAAGACATTTACGCCGGTATCGAATGGGCTGCCGGCACGCCCGAAGCCCGAAAATTTTATGACTTTCTGGCCGGCGAAATGGGCGTCACAAAGGTGCGTTTTCCCGAAACCTCGGCCTTCGGCGTGAAACCCGTGTCGCAGGAGGGATGCGAACGCCTCGTCCGTTCGGCGATCGAATATGCCGTAGACCGACGGTTGCCTTCGGTGACGCTTGTCCACAAGGGCAATATCATGAAATTCACCGAAGGCGGATTTAAGAACTGGGGCTACGCCCTGGCCGAACGCGAATTTTTTGATCCGACCTTTACGATGAACCGGTATGAGGCGATCAAAAAGGAGCAGGGGGCCGCGGCTGCCCGGGAAGCATTGGCGACGGCCGAAGCCGCCGGCAGGGTAATCGTCAAGGATGTGATCGCCGACGCCTTCCTGCAAAACACATTGCTGATCCCGGAAGAGTATTCGGTGATCGCAACTTTGAATCTCAACGGCGACTATATTTCCGACCAATTGGCGGCGATGGTGGGCGGCATCGGCATCGCACCGGGCGCCAACATCAACTACAAAACTGGCCATGCTGTTTTCGAAGCCACCCACGGCACCGCCCCGGACATTGCCGGGCAAAATGTTGTGAACCCTTCGTCGCTGTTGCTTTCGGGGGCGATGATGCTCGACTACCTCGGTTGGGCCGAGGCGGCGCAGGCAATCGAGGCCGCCCTCGAACGAACCTTCGGACAGCACCGTGCCACAAACGATTTGGCGCGTTTTATGGAAAATGGAGAAACCCTCTCGACCACCGCCTTTGGCGAGGCGGTGATCAAAAATTTGTAATTGCAGACAGCTGAATAAAAAGGAGGAAAAACGATGAAAGAGATGAAAGATGAATATATGATCTACAAGTTGTCGGAATCGATCAAGGCGACGAGCCACATCGACCCCGAACTGTTCAACACCTATAACGTCAAGCGCGGCCTGCGCAACGAAGACCACTCGGGAGTGCTCGTGGGGCTGACCAGGATCGGCGACGTGGTGGGTTACGAACGCCTTCCGGCAGGCGGGTTGAAGGCTATCCCCGGAAAGCTGTTCTACCGCGGAATCGACGTCGAAGACCTCGTCAAAGGGATTTACGCCGAAAAGCGCTTCGGGTTTGAGGAAACGGCTTTCCTGCTGTTGGCGGGTTTCCTGCCCGACCGCGAGGAGTTATCCATTTTCCAACGGTTGATCAACAACGCGTTGCCACTCGAACAGAAGACCACGATGAACATCCTGGACCTCGAAGGGGGGAACATTATGAATATCCTGGCCCGCAGTGTGTTGGAAATGTACACTTTCGACCCCGATCCGGACAACGCCTCGCGCGACAACCTGATGCGGCAGTCGATCGACCTGATCGCCAAGTTCCCGACGATCATCGCCTACGCCTATCAGATCATGCGCCACAGCCTCGAAGGGCGTTCGCTGCACATCCGCCACCCGAAAGAAGAATATGCGCTCGCCGAGAATTTCCTCTATATGCTCAAAGGCGATCATTTCAGCGAGTTAGAGGCAAAAATCCTTGACCTCGCGCTGATCCTTCATGCCGAGCACGGCGGGGGGAACAACTCGACCTTCACGGTGCGTGTGACCAGTTCGTCGGGGACGGACACCTATTCGTCGATCGCGGCGGCCATCGGTTCGCTGAAAGGGCCGTTGCACGGGGGAGCCAACCTGGCGGTAATCAATATGTTCAACCACCTGAAAGAAAACATCAAAAAGTGGAGCGACCGGAAGGAGATCGACGCTTACCTGACCCGGATGTTGAACCGCG
>JAITVB010000141.1 GCA_031286025.1 Rikenellaceae bacterium | reverse complement strand
CCCCACTCCACTTTTGCAAGGCCGAAAAGCGGCAGTCGGAGCAGAGACAAAACCACTATATATCGTCGGAGTTGAAGCGGTAACCGAGACGTTTGCCGGTCTGCATCTTCGAGTTTTCGATCTTGGTGTTCATCTGGTCGACCGAAACGATCTTCACCGCGTCGTAGGGCGGCACAAGCAGATCGAATTCCAAGGAATAGTTGACTGCCGCTTCGGCGATGCCCGCCAAGGCCGGCTTGTCCAACCGGGCCGAGCCGAAGTTATTGTGTCTGAGGCTCACTTGGCGCTTGCCTTCGACGAAATATTGAGATTCGCGGTTGATGAAAATGCGCCCGATCAAATAACCTTCGTCGGCGTTGCGGTTATAGCGGAACGAGTCGGAAAGGAAGTTATAGATGTTGACGATCCCGCAATAGGAATTGTCCTTGTCCTTTTCGACGTAGGAGTTCTGCCAGATGATGTGTTCGCGGTTGAATTCAAACACGTTGGTGTGCATGCTGAAGATCAGCGTGTCGCCCGCCACCTGGAGTTGCGCTTCGAACTTGCCGCGGTCGCGGTATTCGATCTTGATGCGGCGGTCAAGTTCTTCGGTCGCTTCGTTGAGTTCGGCCGACATCTCGTGCAGCACCTCTTTCAATTCAGTGAACGCGTTGAACGTGTTGTCGTAAACCTGTTGCTTGAGTGTGGTCTTTTCGTTGATCATCCGCAGGATTCCCTCCCGCAAGCTTGTATCGCTTTCCATAATGTGGGATAATAGTGTTTGGGCAAATGTAGCAAAAAATACACGAAAAATCAGCGCAGGCGGATTTGTTGGCCTTTGCGGATCGATTGGCCGGGCGTCATGCGGTTCAGGCGGTATAGGTTGGAGAGCCGGATACCGTATTTCTGTGAGATGGAGTGCATCGTTTCCCCTTCATGCACAGCGTGAAGGATCGAACCGTCCTCCGAACGTTTTTTCTTTTTGTTGATGTAGATCGCATCGCCGTCATGAAGGGGTATGGCTGTCGCCAAGTCGTTGTATCTCAGCAGTGACGAGTAATTGATCCGCAGGTCGCGGGCCAACGAGGCAAAAGAATCGCCTTGGCGGACAATCATGTAGGGTACTCCGTTGTTTTTCCCCAGAGAAAGGCCGGTAGCCGGGTCGATCGATACCTGGTAAGCGTCGGCATCGATCAGTGCACCGACCGGCTGTACCGAAACGGCAGGCGCTTCGACAGCGAACGGGTTTTCGGTTTCGGTCAACGCTTCATAAGTAAGATTCGCACCGCGGTCCAGTTCGAAAAGCTTGTTCTCCTCGATGATCCTGATCAACGCCTGGCCGTAGTTGGGATCGGTGGCGTAACCGGCCTGGCGCAGCCCTTCGGCCCATCCGCGGTAATCGAACGGATCGAGCTCGAACAGAAAATTGTAACGCGGCGAATTGTCCAGAAATTCGGAATGGTCTGTATAGGACTGTTCCGGACCGTCGTATTTCCGAAAACACTCGTCGGCGCGGTCGTCGGTGTGCGTGATGGTTGCCCCGGTCCAATCGCGGCACTTAATGCCGAAGTGGTTGTTTCCTTCGCGGGCCAGGCGGCTGTTGCCGTTGTCGGATTCGAGCAACGCCTGGGCCATCGTGATACTGGCCGGAATGCCGAATCTCTCCATTTGCCCGACGGCAAATCCTTTATAATTAACAATATATTCTTCACGGGAGATACGTTGGGCCATCGCTTCGAGGCCCACGGCCAACACTGTCAAAAGACAAAAAATCCTGCGCACGTTGCTGCTATTTCGATTAATGAAATAATTTCTCAAAATTATTAAAAAATCCGGAAACCCATTGCCTCGTTCCGGAAAACCGATGAGAACGGCTCTCCCGTTTTAAAATCGCCCCATTTCGAGCCCGGTGCGAAACATTCGAAGGGGCCGAACCTCTTCGAATGTCGCGCACCACAACATCACACTAAGTTCAACTCGCGCTTGATGGCGTCGATCTTGGTGTCGAGCACCGCTTCGGCCTTGTGGAATTCTTCGACGTGGGTCAGTTCTTCGCGCACCCCGAAATAGAATTTTATTTTGGGTTCGGTGCCCGATGGACGGGCCGAAACAATGGTGCAATCCTCGGTAAGGAATTGCAGTACATTGCTTTTCGGAAGTTTGATCGGGGTCGAGGTGCCGGTCTGTAAGTCGTGGCAGACCTGCAACTGGTAGTCGCGGATCTCGATCACCGGTGAACCCGAAATCGACTTAGGCGGGTCGGCCCTGAGGTTGGCCATCATCTGCGCGATCTCTTCCTGCCCCGACTTACCGGCCTTGGTAAGCGACACGATGCCTTCCTTGAACAGGCCGTATTCGACATAGATCCGTTTCAGCAACCCATAGAGCGTCAACCCTTGGGTCTTGGCCCAAGCGGCTGCTTCGGCCACCATCGCGCAACTGATGATCGAGTCCTTGTCGCGCACGAAATCGCCCACCAGGAAGCCGTAGCTCTCTTCGCCCCCGCCGATAAACGTCGCCTTGCCCTCCTGTTCGCGGATCACTTCGGCAATGAACTTGAATCCGGTCAGCACATTGTAATAAGGTATGTCGCAGGACCGGGCGATACGGGCCATCAATTCACTGGTAACGATCGTTTTAACAATATATTCCTTGCCTGTGAGTTTGCCCAGTTCTTTCCACCGGCGCAGCAGGTAGTAGGTCAGCAGGCAGGCGGTCTGATTGCCGTTCATCAGGATGAAATCGTCCTTTTCGTCGCGTACGGCGATCCCCACGCGGTCGGCGTCGGGATCGGTGGCCAAGACCAACTCGGCCCCTTCCCTTTCGGCCAGGCGGATAGCCATTTGCAGGGCCGATTGTTCCTCCGGGTTAGGCGATTTGACGGTCGGAAAGTTTCCATCGGGAATTTCCTGCTCGGGAACTACGGATACCGCCGTAAACCCCACCCTCCGCAAGAATTCGGGCACCAGTTTATAACCCGTCCCGTGAAGCGGCGTGTAGACGATCCGCATCCCGGCATTGGCCTTTACCGCTTCAGGCGAGAGCATCAGGGTCTGCAACTTGCCGAGGTAGGCTTCGTCCATTTCGGCGCCGATCGTTATGATATTTTCTTCGCCGCCGGTCATTTTCACCTGGTCCATCGATCCGATCCTGTCGACCTCGGCGATGATATTCCCGTCATGGGGGGCGGTCACTTGGGCGCCATCGTCCCAATAGGCCTTGTAGCCGTTATATTCCTTGGGGTTGTGCGAGGCGGTGATCACCACCCCGCTCTTGCAGCCCAGTTCGCGAATCGTGAAACTCAACTCGGGTGTCGGCCGGAGCGAATCGAAGAGGAAAACACGAAAGCCGTTGGCGGCAAAAATCCGGGCCGTGGTACGGGCAAATTCGTCGCTCCGGTTACGACTGTCATGGGCGATCGCCACGCGGATTTCCTGGCCCGGAAATCGGGTAAGGATATAGTTGGCCAACCCCTGGGTCGCCATCGCCACGGTGTAGGTGTTCATACGGTTCGTGCCGACCCCCATAATACCGCGCAAACCACCCGTTCCGAACTCCAGATTCCGATAAAAACACTCCACGAGTTCCTCGGGGGCATGGGCCATCATCCGGCGGATCCCGGCCTTTGTTTCTTCGTCATAATTACCGTTCAGCCAACGATTTGCATTTTCATTTACCAATGCACCCAACGCTTTGTCCATAACTTTTCAGATTAAAAAACGGAGTCCGATCTGTTGTTATTTATATAACAACAAAGGGGCGTCTCAGAAACAAATATAGGTGAAAATTTTTAAATTCTCACTATCAAAAGATTAAAACTTCAGGGTAATTTTTGGCCACAAAACATATAGAATTTTAATTGAAAGAAACAACTGAAAAAGATTCTTTTTTATCAAAAATTATATACAATTTTGCAATACAGGAAATCCCCGGGAAGAATTTCCCAACGTTGTGAGGAAGAAATGAGCGAATTGCAATATTTATGACAAAAGCCTACAAATCAGTACAAAACACCCCTTAAAATGTTACCCGCTTCTCCGAACAGCTATAACGACGTATGGCAGAACTGCTTGATCCGGATCAAGGAACAAACCTCTGAAGAGGTGTTCGTGAAATGGTTCAAGCCGATCGTGCCGATCGACTTCGACGGGACGACACTCCGCCTGCGCGTGCCGAACGAAAGTTACGTCAACCATATCGAGAAGCACTTCATTCCGTTCCTGCGGCCGATCATTCATCAACTCTTCGGGCCGAAAACCCGCCTGCGCTATGCCATTCCGCGAGCAGATGTGCAAAATACCGCCCCTGAGGCCGATGGCGCCCCGGTCAATGCTTACGCCAACCGGACCGACGCCACAAATATAAAAAATCCATTCATCATTCCGGGCATCCGCAAGATCATTATCGACCCGCAGTTGAACCCGAACTACTGTTTCGACACCTTTATCGAGGGCGATTGCAACCGGCTGACCCGTTCGGCGGGGCTTGCCGTGGCGTTGAACCCCGGGAAAACCCCATTCAACCCGCTCTTTATCCACGGTGACTCGGGCCTCGGGAAAACCCACCTGGCCCAGGCCGTCGGGATGGAGGTCAAGCAGCGCCATCCTGACCTGAAAGTGCTTTACGTGAGCACGAGCAAATTCCAGGCCCAGTTCCAGAATGCGGCCATGAAAGGCGAGTTGAACGATTTTATCCATTTCTACCAAATGATCGACGTGCTGATCGTCGACGACATTCAGGAACTGGCCGGCAAGGAAAAGACGCAGAACACTTTCTTCAATATTTTCAATCATTTGCACCTCTCTTTTAAACAGCTCATCATCACCTCGGACAAACCGCCGGTGGAGTTGAAAGAGATGGAGCAGCGGCTGATCACCCGGTTTAAATGGGGGCTGACGACGGAATTGACGGTTCCCGACTACGAAACCAAAGTAAAGATCATCCGGAGCAAATCGCTTAGGATGGGCGCCGAGTTGAGCGAAGAGGTGATCCACTTCCTGGCCGAGCACATCACGGCCAATGTGCGTGAGATCGAGGGCGCACTGTCGTCATTGGTGGCCAACGCTTCGTTCCTGGGACGCAAGATCACCGTGGCCTTGGCCAAGGAAATCCTCAAGGTGTATGTGAAGTATACCCGCAAGGAGATCACGATCGACAATATCTGCGAATGTGTGTGCCAACACTTTAGCCTGTCTGCCGAAAAATTCGGTTCGAAAAAACGCACACGAGAGATCGCCCAGGCACGCCAAGTAGCGATGTACTTGAGTAAGAGCCACACGAAGGCATCGCTCACGGCCATCGGCACGGCTATCGGCGGAAAAAACCACGCCACGGTGCTCCACGCCTGCAAGGCGATCAACAATCTGATGGAAACCGACAAAGATTTCCGGAGCCAGATCGACGAGATCGAGAAAAAAATCCTGTTGCGATAGAAAGAATACGGTACGGCGGCCGACAAGCGAATGATTCAAAACAAACCAAAGGATATGGCAGAAACCAAGAAACCGGACGTCAATTCGGACAAACTGAAAGTCCTCAACGCCGTGATGGAGAAGATCGAAAAAGATTTCGGCAAAGGCTCCATCATGCGCATGAACAGTAAGGAGATTGAGAACGTGCCGGTGATCCCCTCCGGATCGGTGACTTTGGACGCCGCCCTCGGCGTAGGCGGTTATCCCCGTGGCCGCGTAGTCGAAATTTACGGGCCCGAATCGTCGGGGAAAACCACCCTGGCGATCCACGCCATCGCCGAAGCCCAGAAATTGGGCGGCATTGCGGCGTTTATCGACGCCGAACACGCATTTGACAGCTCATATGCCCAAAAACTGGGTGTCGACGTCGATAACCTGCTTGTTTCGCAGCCCGACCACGGCGAACAGGCCCTGGAAATCGCCGATCACCTGATCCGTTCGAGCGCGATCGACATCGTGGTGATCGACTCTGTGGCCGCCCTCACACCCAAGGCTGAAATCGAAGGCGAGATGGGCGAATCTAAAATGGGTCTCCAAGCCCGCCTGATGTCACAGGCGCTGCGTAAACTCACCGGCAGCATCAGCAAAACAGGCACCGTGTGTATCTTCATCAACCAACTGCGCGACAAGATCGGCGTGGTATACGGCAACCCCGAAACCACAACGGGCGGAAATGCATTAAAATTTTACGCCAGTATTCGCGTCGATATCCGTAAGACGGCCAGTATCAAAGACGGCGAAGAGCAACTCGGTTCGCGCGTCAAGGTGAAGGTGGTCAAGAACAAGGTGGCTCCGCCTTTCCGTCGCGCCGAGTTCGACATTATGTTCGGCGAAGGGATTTCGAAGATCGGCGAGATCATCGACTTGGGCGTCGAATACGGGATCGTCAAAAAAAGCGGGTCTTGGTTTGCATACGGCGACCGTAAGCTCGGTCAGGGCCGTGACGCCGTGAAACAGCTTTTGGCGACTGACGCCGACCTGTATAACGAATTGGAAGCGAAAGTTCGCATGGCCTTTAAAAAACCTGTCGAATAATCCGGTTATACATAAAACAAGAGAGGCGGGGGCAATTTTGGCGCCCGCCTCTCTCTTTTGTCTTTAATTGACAAGTTGCTCCGCCCCTCCTTTATATCCCGCACAAGGGGAAAAAATCCTTTTAAGTAATGCGAAATAATCATTGTC
>JAITVB010000119.1 GCA_031286025.1 Rikenellaceae bacterium | reverse complement strand
GGGAAGGTGCTCGAAAAGATTTCCGGGAACGACCGCTTTACGCAAGCCATTTCCGCCTTCAACGACCGCGTGCAGGCCGACCCCCGGGTCGAGAACGTGATCCTGCCCCTGCGCGACGGCCTGACGATGATCCGTGTAAAATAGGTTTTCCCGGAAAGAGAGTTATCTTTGTCCTGTCCAAGAATCCCTAAAAAATCCCGAAAAAATGTTTTCTGAAATTGCCAACCGTGTTTTCAACCAGTCGGTCCTCGACTACCACAAATATGACGACATCGACCGCGAAGCCGAAAACCCTTGTGCTCCCGGCAGTGTTGAACACCTGTTGTACCTCAAAAACTGGGTCGATGCCGTGCAATGGCATTTCGAGGATATCATCCGCGACCCGCGGATCGATCCCGTCGAGGCCCTCGTACTCAAGCGCCGCATCGACGCCTCGAACCAGGTGCGCACCGATATGGTAGAATACATAGACGGGTTTTTCCTGGATAAATACAAGGATGTGAAGGTATTGACCGATGCGACGGTCAATACCGAAAGCCCGGCGTGGGCCATCGACCGCCTGTCGATCCTGGCGCTGAAAATTTTCCACATGGAACAGGAGGTCAACCGCACCGACGTGACCTCGGAACACCGTGCCGCCTGCCGGAAGAAACTCGACGTGCTGCTTGAACAACGTGTCGACCTGAGCACGGCGATCGACCGGCTGTTGGCCGACATCGATGCCGGCCGCAAGTATATGAAAGTCTACAAGCAGATGAAGATGTACAACGACCCGGCGCTCAACCCGGTGCTGTACGCCAGAAAATAGTCCATTCCCTCGTTTTTCATTCTCCGCCTGTGCCGAAAAACCTGCTCGTGATCCGTTTGTCCGCGATGGGCGACGTGGCGATGACCGCGCCCGTGGTGGGCGATGTGGCCCGTAGTTATCCGGATGTGCGGATCCGGGTGTTGACCCGTCCGTTGTTTAGGGCGTTTTACCGGGATGTTCCGGGCGTGCGGTTTATTGATGTCGATCTCAAGGAACGGCATAAGGGTCTTTTCGGCCTTGTCCGCTTGTTCAACGATATCCGGCGTCGCGAGAAGATCGATGCCGTGGCCGACCTCCATGACGTGTTGCGGAGCCAACTTCTGCGCATGCTGTTCGGATTGACCGGCGCCCGCGTGGCCCGTATCCGGAAGGGTCGTAGAGAGAAAAAACGCCTGACCCGCACCTCCGGAAAGATCCTTACTCCGTTGAAAACCACGCCGCATCGCTATGCCGACGTTTTTTCGGAATTGGGCTTTCCGGTATCCGTGCCGCAGCGCATAGTCAAGCTTGAGAATACCCCGCTTCCCTCCGCTATCCTGAATGCAGTGGGGGAAAAACAAGGCCGTTGGATCGGCGTCGCCCCCTTCGCCCAACACGCAGGGAAGATCTATCCGGTCGAAAAGATGGAAGAAGTGGTGCGCATCCTCGCTTCGCGCGAAAACACCCGCCTGTTCGTCTTCGGCGGCGGCCCCGCCGAGCGCGAGGTGGCCGAACGTTGGGAAGCCGCCTGTCCCTCCGTTTTTTCTGTCATCGGCAGGCTAAAGCTGACCGAAGAACTTGACCTGATGGCCCATCTCGATACGTTGGTGAGCATGGACTCGGCTTCGATGCACATGGCCTCGCTCGTCGGTACGCGCGTGGTGTCGGTCTGGGGGGCGACGCACCCCCATGCAGGCTTCCCGGGTATCGGCCAATCCCCGGCCGACGTTGTGCAACTCGGTCTCGACTGCCGTCCCTGCTCGGTCTACGGCAACAAACCCTGCGCCCGCGGCGATTACGCCTGCCTAAACGGAATCGCCCCCCGGACGATCGTCGATCGAATCGAAAACCCAATCACACACTGAACCCATAATGAAAAGATTCTCCCTCTTATTGCTTGCTCTGGTCGCGATCGTTCCGGCTGAAGCCAAACGTGTACCCGTGATGAAGAACGCGGCCGACAGCCTCTCGTATGCCATCGGCATGCTGATGCAGGAAGAGCTCAAACGCTTCAGTCGACAGGCGGACATCGAGCCCAACGTCGACATTTTCACCGCCGCTTTGCGTTCTGCCGCCAACGGGTCCGCCGCCTTTGACAACGACGAGGCGTCGGCATACCTGAACTACTTTTTCTCCGAGGAGATGCCCAGAAAGAATAAAGCCGAGTCCGCAGCCTATCTCGCGTCGGTCAAAAAAGAAAACCGCAAAGTACAGGAAACCCCCTCCGGTCTGCTCTACGAAATCATCACTCCGGGCGGTGAGGAACGGATTGACGATAACAGGATGACGGCTCGCGTAAACTATACCATGTGGACACCCGACGGTACGGAAATCGACTCGTCGGACGGCGAGCCGGTCGAATTCGTTCTTGACCGAGTGATTCCGGGGTTTTCGGAAGGTGTCAAGTTGGTCGGCAAAGGCGGCAAAGTCAAATTTTGGATTCCTTCCGACCTGGGCTACGGCGAACACACGACGAACGGCATCGGTCCGAACCAGGCGCTGTTGACCGAGGCTGAATTGATCGAATTCTTCCTGCCCGACCCCGAAGCTTATTCGTCGGATGAAGACGACGACGGTTACGGCGACGACAGCGAATACGACGAGTCGTACGAGGGGGAAGGTGAAGAGTACGGTGACTGTACTTGCGGTTGCGATGACTGTGGTTGTGGTTGCGGCCACGGTGACGGCGAGGAAGATTAGGGCTGATTTTTCCCCGTTTGATTAAAGATAAGTGGCGGCCCTTTTTTTGACAGACGGGCCACCTCCTCATCCTGCGGCAATGAAACTGAAAATGACCGGTAATGACATCCGGACGGTGGTCTACGATGTGGTCTGTGCCATTCCCCCGGGTCGGGTGACGAGTTACGGGGCGATCGCCCGCGCCATCGGTGCTCCTCATCATGCGCGTCTGGTGGGGCGGGTGATGGCGGGATGTTGCGACGTCGGCATACCGGCTCAGCGTGTGGTCGACAGTGCCGGTCGCCTTTCGGGCCGCATCGCTTTCGGCCCGGGTCGGATGGAGGCGCTGCTCGAAGCCGAAGGCGTTTTCGTTGCGAATTCCCGCGTCCGAAACTTTCGAAAAGTGTTTTGGGATCCGCTCAAAGAATTGGGTTTCTGACAGGGAGAGAGCTTCGAACCGAGAAACAAGTTCATGAAACCCCGTGCGGAAACGTACCGGGACGTTTTCGCATCGCTTGTCTGACGTTACTCCGACAATAAAAAGCGGCGGCCCTGTCGGGCCGCCGCTGTTTCTTGTCAATCAACGCTTAATATTCGTCCCAAGCCTTGATGGCGATTTCAGCCTGTTCCACACTACAGAAAGCGTGGATGAAAGCGGCGGCCAGGCGGGCGTTCGTCAGCAACGGGATGTTGTGGTCGATCGCTGCGCGGCGGATCTTGTAGCCGTTCGTGATTTCGCGCGTCGTGCGGTCGCGCGGGATATTGATCACCAGGTCAAAGGCGTGGTCGGCCAACATCTGCATCACGTTGTTCGGCAGGTCTTCGTCGGGACGGGCCACAGCCTTGGCGCGCACGCCGTTTTCGACCAGAAAGTCGGCCGTGCCTTTGGTGGCATAGATCTCGATGCCGCGCTTGCCGAGTTCTTGGCAGGCTTCGAGCATGTCGACCTTCGATTTGGCCGAGCCGGAAGAGATCATCACGCTGTGTTTAGGGATGTTGTATCCGACGGAAATCATCGCGTTCAAGAGCGCCTCATTAAAATCTTCGCCCAGGCAGCCTACTTCGCCCGTCGAGGCCATATCGACGCCGAGGATCGGGTCGGCGTTCAGCAAGCGGGCAAACGAGAACTGCGATGCCTTGACCCCGATGCAGTCGATGTCGAACGCCGTTCTGTCGGGCTGTGCGTAGGGCGCGTCGAGCATGATGCGAGTCGCCGTTTCGATAAAGTTGCGTTTCAGTACCTTCGACACGAAAGGGAAGCTGCGCGAGGCGCGGAGGTTGCATTCGATCACCTTGATGTCGTTGTTCTTGGCCAGGAACTGGATGTTGAACGGGCCACTGATGTTGAGTTCTTTGGCGATTCGGCGGCTGATCTTCTTGATCCGGCGGCCGGTTTCGAAGTAGATCTTCTGGGCCGGAAAGACGAGTGTCGCGTCGCCCGAGTGTACGCCGGCAAACTCGATGTGCTCCGAGATGGCGTATTCGACCACCTCGCCGTTCTGGGCCACGGCGTCGAACTCGATCTCCTTGGCGTTTTCGAGGAAAGAGGACGCCACCACCGGGAATTCTTTCGACACCTTGGCGGCGATGGCCAGAAAGTGTTCCATCTCCTCTTTTGAATAACACACCTTCATCGCTGCGCCCGAAAGTACGTATGAGGGGCGGATCAGCACCGGAAAACCCACTTCGTCGATGAAAGCGTAGATGTCGTCCATCGACGAGAGCTCTTTCCAACGAGGTTGGTCGATACAGAGCTGATCAAGCATCGACGAGAATTTGTGGCGGTTTTCGGCGCGGTCGATCGACAGCGGAGAGGTGCCGAGGATAGGTACGCCTTGGCGGTGGAGTTTCATCGCCAGGTTATTCGGGATCTGTCCGCCGACGGACACCATCACCCCGTTGGGTTGTTCGAGATCGATCACGTCGAGCACGCGTTCGAGCGACAATTCGTCGAAGTAGAGGCGGTCGCACATGTCATAGTCCGTGGACACCGTTTCGGGGTTGTAGTTGATCATGATCGAGGTGTAGCCCAACTTGCGGGCGGTCTGCACCGCATTCACGCTGCACCAGTCGAACTCGACCGAACTGCCGATGCGGTAAGCGCCCGAACCGAGTACGACCACCGACTTCTTGTTGTGATAGTAGGGCACGTCGTGGGCCGAGCGGTCGTAGGTCAGGTAGAGGTAGTTGGTCAGATCGGGGTTTTCCGAGGCGACCGTGTTGATCCGTTTCACCGAAGGCAGGACGCCCAACTGTTTGCGGTGGCTGCGCACGGCGATCTGTTCCTTTTCCATGTGGTCTTTCGGGCCGTCGACCAGGCGGGCGATCTGGAAGTCCGAGAAACCGAGGCGCTTGGCTTCGAGCATCGCTTCGGGGGTGATGGCTTCGATCGTCTTGAATTTGCCCAGTTCGAGCGAGAATTTGTAAATGTTTTCGAGTTTGCCGAGAAACCAGGGGTCGATCTTGGTCAGATCATGGATGCGTTGTACGGTATAGCCCTGCGAAAAGGCTTCGGCGATGACGAACATCCGCAGGTCGGTCGGGTTGGCCAGTTCATCGTCGAGGTTGTCGAACTCGAGGTCGTGGTTGCAAACGAAACCGTGCATTCCCTGCCCGATCATGCGCAGGCCCTTCTGAATGATTTCCTCGAAACTTTTGCCGATCGACATGATTTCGCCGACCGACTTCATGCTTGAGCCGATGAGGCGCGACACGCCGTCGAACTTGCTCAGGTCCCAACGCGGGATCTTGCAGATCATGTAGTCGAGCGACGGGGCGGCGTAGGCCGAGTTCGCAGTGTTCATTTCGCCGATTTCGTCCAAACCGTAGCCCAACGCCAATTTCGCGGCAACGAAAGCCAACGGATAGCCCGTCGCTTTGGAAGCGAGGGCCGACGAGCGCGAGAGGCGGGCGTTGACCTCGATCACGCGGTAATCGTTGGTTTCCGAGTTGAAGGCATACTGGATGTTGCACTCGCCCACGATGCCCAGGTGGCGGATGACTCTCTTCGAAAGCTCCTGAAGGAAGGTCACCTCCTCGACAGTCAGCGAACAGGTGGGGGCGACGACGATACTTTCTCCGGTGTGGATGCCGAGCGGATCGACGTTCTCCATACTGGCCACAGTGAAGCAATGGTCGTTCTTGTCGCGGATCACTTCGAACTCGATCTCTTTCCACCCTTTCAACGACTCTTCCACCAGGATTTGGGGAGCGTAGGAAAACGAGTTTTCGGCGAGCGGCACCAGTTGGTCCATGTTGTAGCAGAAGCCGCTGCCCATCCCCCCGAGCACGTAGGCCGAGCGGATGATCAGCGGGAAGCCGATCGTGGCGGCCGCATTTTTTGCCTCGTCCATCGTGTTGCAGGCGATGCTGCGCGGCGTTTTAACGTTGATTTCGTTGAGTTTCCTGACAAAGAGGTCGCGGTCTTCGGTGTACATGATCGCTTCGACCGAGGTGCCGAGCACCTGCACGCCGTATTCGGCCAACGTGCCGGCGTTGTGGAGTTCGGTGCCGCAGTTGAGCGCGGTCTGTCCACCGAAAGCGAGCAGGATGCCGTCGGGGTGTTCTTTTTTGATCACCTCTTCGATGAAGTAGGCGTTCAACGGCAGGAAATAGACCTTGTCCGCAATCCCTTCCGAGGTTTGGATCGTGGCGATGTTGGGGTTGATCAGCACCGTCGAGATGCCCTCTTCCTTCATCGCTTTCAGGGCCTGCGATCCCGAGTAGTCAAATTCGCCCGCCTGCCCGATCTTGAGTGCACCCGAACCCAGTACCAGTACTTTTTTGAACTCTTTCTTCGCCATCTTCTCTTCTGTTTTTATGTGAGGTTTTCGTGTTTTCCGCGTATCGGTTTTCGTCGGCCGGCGTTGCTCTCGCCGCATAAAAAAAATGCGTTGGAGCCTCCAACGCACTATCTTGTTTTTTGAATAGGAAACAAATGATCCGTCAGGTCTTTCCCGTATAATCCCAAGCCAACCTTTCCGGCAAACATCCGAATCATCGTTTTCTGAACTTTTCGCTCCGCTTTATCGGGAACAAAGGTAATGTATTTTTTCAGATTCAGAACGAAAAAATGATTATATTTTTGCACCGGAACTTTTTACCTTTGCCAGTCCCTTTTAAAATCAGGACTTGTATGGAATCCGTCGAATCACGTTTCTTGCGCTATGCCGCCATCGACACGCAAAGCGATGCGGCAAGCGAAACCTTTCCCTCTACTGCGCGGCAGTTGCGGCTGCTCGGGTTATTGCTTGAGGAATTGTTGGCGATGGGGGCCGACGAGGCGTCGATCGATGCCTGGGGGTATGTCACGGCGCGGATTCCGGCGACGGCCGAAGGGCCGGTGATCGGATTGTTGGCCCACATCGACACGTCGCCGGACTTGACCGGAGCAGGCGTGACGCCGCGTGTGGTCGATTATTGCGGCGGGGAAATCGTGCTTGACGAGGATGCGGGGATCGTGATGCGGCCTTCGGACTTTCCGGAATTGAATGATTATGCAGGTCAGAGGTTGATCGTTACCGACGGAGCGACGTTGCTCGGGGCCGATGACAAGGCGGGGGTGGCCGAGATCATGGCTGCGGCTGAATATCTGCTGCGCCACCCCGAGATTCCGCACGGCGGGATTCGCATTGCCTTTACGCCGGACGAGGAGATCGGGCGCGGAGTCGATCATTTCGACGTGGCGGCGTTCGGGGCCGATTGGGCCTATACGGTCGACGGCGGGAGATCGGGCGGGTTGGAATTCGAGAATTTTAATGCGGCCGAGGCGGTGGTGACCATTCGGGGGACGAATGTGCATCCGGGGTATGCCTGCGGGAAAATGGTCAATGCGCTGCGGGTGGCGATGGAGTTCGATGCGCTGTTGCCCGCCGGCGAGCGGCCGGAAGTGACTGTGGGGCGCGAGGGATTTTTTCATTTGACTTCGCTCGACGGGAATGTCGGGGAGTGCCGGATGGAGTATATTGTGCGGGAGTTTGACCAGGAGCGGTTTGCCGGGCGGAAGGCGCGAGTGGAAGCGGCTGCGGCGGAGATCAACCGGCGGTATGGCCGGACAGTGGCGGAGGTGGCCTTGCGGGATCAGTATTATAATATGTATGAAAAAACAGCGTCTCGGCCGGAAATCGTGGAATTGGCGGCCGAGGCGATGCGGGCGGCGGGGATCGAGCCGTTGATCCATGCGGTGCGCGGGGGGACGGACGGGGCACGGTTGTCTTATATGGGCTTACCTTGTCCCAATATCTTTTCGGGGGCAGAGAATATGCATGGGCGGTATGAGTTTGTGT
>JAITVB010000100.1 GCA_031286025.1 Rikenellaceae bacterium | reverse complement strand
GTAAGCATCAGCGCCGAAAGCAGGGTTAAACATTTGTGTAGGTAAATCTTACACTTCATAAACATTGATATTAAGGTTAGTATTGTGTAAATTGTGGGTCTGATGAACATAATGTAGATTAGATTTCTAATCCGTCCTAAAAAACAAAATTAGTCAAAATTTCGCAAAATATCCCTTTTGCGGCCTTGAAAAACAAAATTAAATAATATTACTAATGGCCATTTTATATTTTGTCCCGATCACCCCCAGGGGTATTCCGTAAAGAAACTGCCGGTCCGATTCTTTCAAAAAACATTTATTCCGCTGAATATCAGCAGAGTAAATGTTTTTTGTCGGTATAATCTACATTATGTAAGGAAAAAGAGTTCATATTCCAAAGGATGAGAAGAAAGACAAAAGCCGGCAGGCGACGGGTTTCCGTTCAGGCCGGCACTTTTGCGAATGACCCACCCGGAGAAATTAGGCATGATGACCACTGCTAATCACCAAAACCTGCCCAATCGATAGGTTGGGATGACCTGATCAGTATCAATTAAAGGGTTTTAATGAAAGATCCCCTTTCCAGAGAGCGACGATCGAAATTCTGATGCGCTACCGGAAAGGGGGCCTTTTTCTTGTAAGGAAAGTTGGGTGGAACAAATCGAGCGGAACGACGTTTGGCCAAACAGGACTCCGTCTCCCCGAAGAATTGTTGATGCCGCTTTTTTAAGAAAAGCGGTAATCACAGAGCTGTTCCGAGCCCCTTATTTGCCTATGAAATCGGCGCGAACGGGGGAGAAAGAGTCGACGAGGGTGCCGGCTTCGATGCATTTGGCCATGTGAGGCACGTCGGGATCGACCAGGAAGCCGTCGCCGGCTTTGAGGGTCTTGGTCACGCCGCCGATCGTCACTTCGAAGACGCCTGCGGTGACAATAGTGCTTTGGGTGTGATAGTGTGAGTGCGTCCCACCGCCGTCACAACCGGGTTCGAAGTCGATGCGTACGAGCATCAGATGGCTGTTATAACCGAGGATCTGTCGTTTAAGACCTTGAACGGGAGTCTGCCAGGGCAGGTCGGCGGAATAGAGAAAGTTTGCGCTTTGTGTTTTGGTCATAGTCGTATTTTGTTGTTGATTAGCCGGTTGTTGGTCAGCGGGCTGCTTGGCTTGTTGATTGTCTGCACAGGCGACAGCGGCACCGAGCAGGACGGTCAGCGAAAGGATGGAAAGTTTTTTCATAACGGTTTTGATTTTAGTGGTTTTGATTGACTATTCTTCGTTGAGGACGACGTTGCCCTGGGCATCGGCGATGAAATCGAACTCATAGTATTCGGTGATCGGGGCGGCGCGTCCGTTTTTGGCGCCGAGTTCGGTGCCGGCTTTGTTGGTGAGGCGGAAAGTGTGAGCTACCCGGGGCGGGTCGGGCGTGAGGGTGATCGTGTAAGTTTCGATGCCGTCGAGAGTCATTTTACGTTCGGCCATGATGGCGACACCCTTGGCGATGTTGGAGGCGATCTGCGAGAAGTCGACCTCACGCAGGCGCACGCCATTCTCGGGGGTCAGTTTTCGCGACACAAGGCCTCCGGTAAGGGGGTCGTAGCGGGGTGCCTCGATGACACGTCCTTCACGCGGCGGTTGGTTGCCGGGAATGGTGATGGCGTAGTTGGTGGCCGCCGCCGCGCCGGGGGCGATGAAATCGACCGAGGCGACGTCCATCGACACCGAGAAGTCGGACGTCGTACCGAAGCGGATCGTAAAGACCGCCGCCTCGGGATCGATATGTTTTTCAAGCCGGGCGGGCAGCATCTTTTCGACCGAGACGGCGTTGGTCAGGTCGACGCCCGAAATGGTATCGCACGAGTAAAAACCCGTAGCGGCAAAGACCACACCCAGAAGCAGACCGAACTTACAGCATCGTCGTTTCATAAACAGTTCCTCCCGACACCCGGAATTTTTACTTTCCCGGGACAAATATACAAAAATCCGTCGGTATTTCAAACGTTATTGGGCGGTTTGCGCTTCGACCCAACGGGTAAGCTCGGAAAAATCGGCCACAGAGAGACGCTCGGGTCGCAGGCCGAAGAACGGATGTTCGCCGTCGAGTTGCGGGAAGGCGGCGCGGAGTGAGTTGCGGATCGTCTTGCGGCGTTGGTTGAAGGCCGCTTTGACCACGCGGCGGAAGAGTGTTTCGTCGCAATCGAGTTTTTCGACTGCGTTGCGCGTCAGGCGAATCACGGCGCTCTTGACCTTGGGCGGCGGATTGAATACCCCTTCGTGTACGGTAAAGAGATATTCGATGTCGTAAAACGCCTGCAGAAAGACACTCAGGATGCCGTAGTCACGGCTGCCCGGCCCTTCGGCCAACCGCACGGCCACCTCGCGCTGCAGCATGCAGACGATCTCGGGCACGAGGTTTTTGCAGCCGAGTATCCGGAAAAATATCTGTGACGAAATGTTGTACGGGAAATTACCGATGATGTTCACCCCCTCCGGAAAACGGGCGGCTATATCCATTTCGAGGAAATCACCGTAAATCAACCGTTCGCCTAATTCCGGGAAATGGTCATGGAGGTAGACAACGCTTTCGCTGTCTACCTCGGCGGCGTAGAGTGAAATTTCCGGACGGCGCAACAGGAATCGGGTCAGCACACCGGTTCCCGGGCCGATTTCGAGGGTCGTCGGGCAACGGTCGGCCCGCAGAGCCGTGGCGATCGACTCCGCAATTCGGAGATCGGTCAAAAAGTGTTGTCCGAGGCGTTTCTTGGGTTTGACGTACATCGGTATCTGCTTTTACAGGAAAGGGGGTGTTTTCAGAAAAACACCCCCTTTCATTATCGTGTTGCCGGCGCGTTATTTGGCCGCCGGGGTTTCTTCGGTTTTGATCCGTGCGTAATACTTGTTGATGCCTTCGATCACCGCCGGGGTGATGTCGAGCGACGGGTCGGCGTCAAGCACCGGGCCGCCGGTCGAGGTGCTCAGGATCATCCCGTAGCGCTTGTCGGCGTTAAACTCTTTAAGGAAATCGAGGATGCTGTAGTGGATGCGGTTCATCATCACCTGTTCCTCTTCGGCCAGTTCGTTGACCAGTTGGTCGCGGTACTGGACGAAAGCCTGCTGCTTGTTCTGCAGGTCGTTTTCGATGGTCAGGGCCTGGGTCCGGGTCACGAGACCCTTGTTCATGTTGTCCTGATACTTGTTGACTTCGCTCTGCAGGTTGCGGCCGCGCGAGGTTATGTTGGTTTCGGCCTTCGATGATTTTTCTTGGAACTGGGACGACAGTTCGGTGTACATATCGTAGTGGGCCAACAGCGAGTCGGTGTTGACATAAGCGATAGGGGCGCCGGCTGCCATCCCGGTCGAATCGGTGGCCGGTTTGGCGGCTTCGGTCGAGGCCTGTTGGCCGCATCCGGCGAAAAGCGATGCAACGAACATAAGCGACGCGGCACCGTAGGTGATTTTCTTCATTGGATTGGGGTTCTTATTCCTTAATGTTAAACAATTCCGTTTAAGGGACAAACATACGGTTTTTTGCGTAAAATTCAAACACTCCGGCAAAAAAGAGCGGGCGGCGAAAATTTGTTATCTTTGTCCCGTCACCAAAATCCTGACGTCTTTATGTACGAATACATTGCGGGCCGGGTAAGCGAACTCACACCGGCCTATGCCGTTCTCGATGCGAGGGGGGTGGGCTACTACCTCAACATTTCGCTGCACACCTTTTCGGCGCTCGGGTCGGCGGCCGAAGCCAAACTCTACACCCACTTCATCGTGCGCGAAGACGCACAGATCCTTTACGGTTTCTCAGACCGCGCCGAGCGCGAACTGTTCCGGCTGCTGATCGGCGTGTCGGGCGTGGGGGGCAACACGGCGCGGATGATACTCTCGACTTTCCCGCCCGACGAACTGGGAGCAATCATCTCCACAGGCAAGGCCGAAGTGTTGAAAAGC
>JAITVB010000089.1 GCA_031286025.1 Rikenellaceae bacterium | reverse complement strand
AGCCGCCCTTCGGCCAACAGGAAGATCGCATGGCCGTCCGCGAAGGTGTATTGGTCGACCTGGGGTTTGATCGTGGTTTTCACCGCGCCTGAGGTTTCGAGACGGTCGACCTGGACTTCGTTGTCGAAATGGCCGATGTTGCACACGATCGCCTGGTCGCGCATCGCCGCTAAGTGTTCGAGGGTGATGATGTCGCGGTTGCCGGTGGCGGTGACGAAGATGTTGCCTTCGTCCAGGGTGTCTTCGATGCGTTTTACCTCGAAGCCTTCCATCGCGGCCTGCAGGGCGCAGATCGGGTCGATCTCGGTGACGATCACTCGGGCGCCGTAAGCGCGCATACTGCGGGCGCATCCTTTGCCGACATCGCCATAGCCACACACCACGACCACCTTGCCGGCGATCATCACGTCGGTGGCGCGTTTGATCCCGTCGGCCAACGACTCGCGGCAACCATAGAGGTTGTCGAATTTACTTTTTGTCACCGAATCGTTGACATTGACTGCAGGAAAAAGCAATTTCCCGGCATCTTTCATCTGATAAAGGCGATGCACGCCGGTAGTGGTTTCCTCCGACACACCGCGGCATTCGGCCACAGTGTCGTGCCACCGACGGGGCGAATGTATCCGGATTTTTCGCAGGGTGTCCAGAATTACGCCCTCTTCGTGGCTACCGGGGATGCAGTCGAGCGACGCGGCGTTATTTTCCGCTTCAAAGCCTCTGTGAATAAGCAGCGTGGCGTCGCCCCCGTCGTCGACGATCAGGTTCGGGCCTTTGCCGCCGGGGAAAGTGAGGGCCTGACAGGTGCACCACCAATACTCTTCAAGCGTTTCTCCCTTCCACGCAAAAACGGCAATACCGGCCTCGGCGATAGCTGCCGCCGCATGATCCTGGGTCGAAAAAATGTTGCAGCTGCACCACCGCACCTGGGCGCCGAGGGCCGTGAGTGTTTCGATCAGCACCGCGGTTTGGATCGTCATGTGGAGCGAGCCGGTGATCCGTGTGCCGGCAAGCGGTCGCCGGCCGGCATATTCACGGCGCAGGGCCATCAGTCCGGGCATCTCTTTTTCGGCAATCGCGATTTCTTTGCGTCCCCAATCGGCAAGCGCCGGGTCGGCTATGCGGCAGGTCAGGTCAGGATTGAATTCCATAGCGGTCAAAATAGTCAAGTATGGTCGTCTTATCGTTTTCGATGGCTTGTTTCAACGCAGCGATCGAACAGAATCTCGTTTCGGGGCGAATGAATTCATGGAGGGCAACGTGGATCGCCAAGCCGTAGAGGTCGCCACGGAATCCGAACAGATGCACTTCGAGCAGGCGTTCGGACGAGCGGCCCACCGTGGGGCGCGTCCCGATGTTGGCCATGGCCCGGAAGGTGCCCGCCGGAGTATCGACCGTGGCGGCGTAGACCCCGGCAGCCAATCCGTCGGCCACTCCTGCCGCGGTGTCGAGCGCGATGTTGGCCGTGGGAAAACCCAACGAGTTTCCGAGGCGGTTACCCGCGATGACGGTGCCTGTGATTTCAATATTCATTCCAAACGGAGCTTGCCCGACAAAAGTACGGATTATTTTCGTAACTTTGGGGCAAGGGATTGTTTGGCGTATGGATTTTTTGTACATTGGCCTTTCCTTTGGCGGAACATTTTTCGCCGAAAGACCTTTTTGCCAAATTCTATTTCACGCTAAAAACCAGTATGATACAGTGAAAGTGCGCGAGGAAAATCCCGGGAAAATATTCTACACGATGGGCGAGGTGGCCGAAATGTTTGACGTCAACCAATCGCTCATCCGCTTCTGGGAGCAACGTTTCGACGTACTCAAACCCAAGAAGAACAAGAAGGGTAACCGTCTCTTCACTCCGGCCGACATCAAAAACCTCGAAATCATCTACCACTTGGTCAAAGAGCAGGGGATGACGTTGGCCGGCGCCGAAAAACGGTTGAAAGAAAATCCGGTCGGCGCCGAACGCGATACGGAGATCATCAAACATTTACAGGAGGTCCGCGCCGTGTTGCAGGAAATCCGCGAGGAGTTGAAAGATGGGGCGGCCGCGCCGATGCGCCCGGCGATGTCCGGCTATGCGGAAGAGGTTTTCGAACGATGTTTCCCGGAATCACTTCCGAAAAACGATCTCGAAGCGATCCCCGAACCGATGGCCGCAGCCGTTGTTGGCGCGGAGCCGACATTTATCCCCGGCGCCGAAACCGGCCTGCTTGACGAAACCCTCCGATGGGGCGAGCAGGTGCATGGCCTGTGGCAGGAAACGGCCGAAGAAGAGTCGGCGATTGTCGTCGAGGAACAAGTCTCGGAGCTGTTTGCGGAACAATCCGTTGAACTCTGTGTCGAACGGTCAGAGGCTGTTGCCGAACCATTGGCCGAACCATCGTTTGCCCCCCGCCGCATGGAAGTGCTCGACGAAGTCGAGGCTGTGTGGGCCCCCGGCGAGATGGACGAAACCGAAGTGATCCCCGGCGAACTGATCGACGAACCCGATGGAATTGCCGATCCCGAAGAGGAATCCTTTGCCGATGTGTCGTCTGAAGAAGTTTACGATGAGCTCGATTCCGGCACCGACGATTTTCCGGAAGAGCCGGAAGAACCCGGGACGGCAAGCGTCCCGTTCTATACCCAACAACTTTTCGACTCCGATTCGCTGATGGACGAAGCCGGTCGGGAGCCTCTGCCCGAAGAAAAACCGGCCGCTACGCAGCAATCGCTTTTCTAACTCACGCCTATGAAAATAGACGACATCCTGCGCATCATCGAAGATTTTGCGCCGCCGGGCTATCAAGAGTCCTACGATAACGCCGGGCTCGCGGTGGGCGACCGCAGGCGCGAGGCGACGGGCGCGGTGCTGTGCGTCGACGTGACCCAAACCGTGTTGGACGAGGCGGCGGCCTGCGGGGCCAACCTGGTGGTTTCGCACCATCCGGTGATTTTTCATCCGCTCAGGCGCCTGACCGGGGCCACAC
>JAITVB010000071.1 GCA_031286025.1 Rikenellaceae bacterium | reverse complement strand
CATTAGTACCTGTCCCGAGCCGCCTTATAATCCGCGCATGTTGATGCCACCCGCCGCACCGCCCGACACTCCGTAACCGGCCACCCCACGTGAAGTGACGAACAGTCCCGGAACCTGCTGCATCAACACGGGAAGCAGTGCAGTCGTTCCGCCTGCCTCTATCGTGCCGCGATGCACAACGCTCACGGGGGTAGGTAACACATCACGCGGAACGGGCACTCGCGTACCTGTTACAACCACTTCTCGGAGGGAAACAACCCTGTTAATCAGCGAATCCTGCGGTACACTTTCATTTATCTGCGCCATGCCCGCCAAAGAAGTCAGGCACGCCAGTGCCGACAGGAATAACGCTCTCTTCATTTTCATTTGCATTATGAGTTTGGTAACACGCCTATATCCTAACACGATTATAAAGAATCGTAACACAAAGATAATGCAATAATTTTATTTGTAGCAACTATATCACACACAAAAAACGAAAAGTATAGATAAATTTCGAAGGAAAATGCAGGATAGAAAAACAGCCGCATGATTTTAACAAGACGGATGAAAAAAGTACATTCGTGTAGCCACACCAAGGAGCAGGTGGCGGAAGTTTAGGTAAAAAGGCGTATTTCATTTCCTGTATTTTTAGTTACCTTTGTCCAGGCAAAGCTCCCGAATGCCGGGAGGCGCCTTTGTCCGAGCGAAGCCGACGGTTCCGTGTACCGAGGGCATCTTAACCAGTTAAAAAAATGTCAGGGTCCAATTTTGTCGATTACGTAAAGGTATTTCTGCGGTCGGGCGGCGGCGGCGGCGGTTCGAGCCATTTCCGGCACGAGAAGTTCGTGGAGTTCGGCGGACCCGACGGGGGCGACGGCGGCCGCGGCGGGAGTATCATTCTGCGCGGTAATTCGCAGTATTGGACACTGATCCACCTTAAATACCAACGTCATCTTTTTGCCGGGAACGGCGAACATGGCCACGGCGCCAAGCGTCACGGCAAGGATGGTCAGGACGTTATCGTTCAGGTACCGTTGGGCACCGTCGTGCGCGATGCCGAGACGGGCGAATACATTGGCGAAGTGACGGCCGACGGCGAAGAATTTACCGTGTTGTCCGGCGGCCGCGGCGGGTTGGGCAACTGGCATTTCCGTACGGCGACCAACCAGGCCCCCCGCTATTCGCAACCCGGAGAAGAGGGGCGTGAAGGTTGGTACGTTTTAGAGCTGAAAGTATTGGCCGACGTGGGGTTGGTCGGTTTCCCGAATGCGGGCAAATCGACGTTGCTCTCGGTCGTTTCGGCGGCCAAACCCAAGGTCGCCGATTATGCTTTCACCACACTCGAACCCAACCTGGGCATCGTTGCCTGCCGCGACCACCGCTCGTTTGTGATGGCCGACATCCCCGGCATCATCGAGGGGGCGCACTTGGGCAAAGGCATCGGCATCCGCTTCCTGCGCCACATCGAGCGCAACTCGATCCTGCTGTTTATGATTCCGGCCGATGCGCAGGACATCGTGGCCGAATACAACATCCTGCTCCGTGAACTGGAGCTTTACAACCCCGAATTGTTAGACAAGGAACGCATACTGGCGGTCACGAAGTCGGACATGCTCGATGCCGGGCTGATGGACGAGATGGCCGCCGGGGGGATGCCGCCCGTGCCCGCCGTCTTCATCTCGTCCGTGACGGGTTTCCACATCGAGCAGCTCAAGGATATGCTCTGGGAAGCCCTCCAAAAGTCGTAAAATCAAAACACACACAACACATAACATGGAAAAAAAACCGAAACCAGGGACGCTCTGTGTCCAGGCGGGGTGGCGGCCCAAGAAGGGTGAACCCCGCATCCTGCCGATCTACCAAAGTACCACGTTCAAATATGAAACCAGTGAGCAGATGGCCAAACTGTTCGACCTGGAAGAGGCGGGCTATTTCTACACCCGTCTGCAAAATCCGACCAACGACGCCGTGGCGTCGAAAATCGCCGCGCTCGAAGGCGGGGTGGGGGCGATGCTCACTTCGTCGGGGCAGGCGGCCGCTTTCTACTCGATTTTTAATATTTGCTCGGCCGGCGACCACGTGGTGAGCGCTTCGGCTATCTATGGCGGCACGTTTAATTTGTTCTCGGTGACGCTCAAGAAGCTTGGGATCGAAGTGACTTTTATCGATCAGGACAGTTCTGATGAAGAAATTCTAAAAGCTTTTCGTCCGAATACGAAAGCGCTCTTCGGCGAAACGATCGCCAATCCCGCCGGGTCGGTGCTCGACATCGAACGGATGGCCCGTATCGCGCATAGCCAAGGGGTGCCGCTGATCGTTGACAACACTTTCGCCACGCCGGTCAACTGCCGTCCGTTCGAATGGGGGGCCGACATCGTTATCCACTCGACCACCAAATATATGGACGGCCACGCCACCAGTGTCGGCGGCGTTGTGGTCGACAGCGGAAACTTCGATTGGGACGCCCAAGCCGAAAAGTTCCCAGGCCTGACCACGCCCGATGATTCTTACCATGGTCTGACCTATACCAAATCGTTCGGCCGCGCGGCCTATCACATAAAAGCTACCGTGCAGCTGATGCGGGATTTGGGTTCGATACAGGCTCCGGAGAATGCCTTCCTGCTCAATCTCGGTCTCGAAACCCTCCATCTGCGGATGCCGTGCCACTGCACCAATGCACAGGCCGTCGCCGAATTTTTGCAGAAAGATTCGCGTGTGGCTTGGGTGCATTACTGCGGCCTGCCCGGCGACAAATACTATGCCCTGGCCCAAAAGTACCTGCCCAACGGCGGTAGTGGCGTACTCACCTTCGGGCTCAAAGGCGGACGCGACCTCTCCATTCGTTTCATGGACTCGCTGAAACTCGCCGCCATCGTCACCCACGTGGCCGATGCCCGCACCTCCGTGTTACACCCCGCCAGCCACACCCACCGTCAACTTTCCGACGAACAATTGGTGGCCGCCGGCGTAACCCCCGACCTGATCCGCTTCTCCGTAGGTATCGAAGACCTCGAAGACATCCTTTCCGACATCTCCCAAGCCCTCGACGCAGCCACGAAGTAAGTCGGTGCGGGCCGCATGGAACTGCCGCTTTTTCCTCAAGCGCAGTTCCATGCCGACCCGCTTGCC
This sequence comes from Rikenellaceae bacterium, assembly GCA_031286025.1. Classification (GTDB taxonomy): domain Bacteria; phylum Bacteroidota; class Bacteroidia; order Bacteroidales; family Rikenellaceae; genus JAITVB01. The sequence goes on along the minus strand of JAITVB010000071.1, from coordinate 4,024 downwards.
GGAAGAGGTCAGTTACCCTGTTCGCTGATGAATTTGATTCGGACCATCCGGATTTCTTCCTCGGTGAAATCGCCGCCGAGTTCGTGTTGTGCTTCTTCGACGGAGTCGGTACTGGCTTCGTCTTTGAAGTATTCGTAGATTTCATCGACTTTTTCTTCGTCGACGACCATGCGGATGAAGTAGTCGATATTGAGCTTGGTGCCGGAATTGACGATGGCTTCGATTTCGGTAAGCAACTCGTCGATGGTGAGGTTTTTGGCGTCGGCGATGTCTTCGAATTCCATTTTGCGGTCGATGCTTTGGATGATGAAGACTTTGTTCGAGCTCTTGTTCATCACGCTTTTGACGACCATATCCTGAGGGCGGATAATATCTTTTTCCTCGACATAGGTTTGGATCAGGCCGATGAATTCCTGTCCGAATTTCCTGGCTTTTCCGGCGCCGACCCCGGTGATGTTCTGCATCTCCTCAAGGGTGATCGGGTACTGGATCGACATATCTTCGAGTGACGGGTCTTGGAAAACCACGAAAGGCGGCAGGCCGTGCTTCTTGGCGATTTTCTTGCGCAACTCGCTGAGCATCAAGAAAAGTTCCTCGTCGGCCGCCCCGCCTTTACTACTGGGGGCCGCTCCGCCCTCCTCATCGTCGACCTCTTCGAACTCGTGGTCCTGGGTGATCATGATCGGGAAAGGCTTTTCGATATATTCTTCGCCCTTCTTGCTGATCGAAAGCAGACCATAATTCTCTATATTCTTGTCTATCAAGCCAGAAATCAGTCCGTGGCGTACGACGGCGTTCCAGAAACGGTCGTCTTTTTCGGCCCCGGCGCCAAAGTTTTCGATCTTATGGTGTCGGTATGACTTGATGAGCGAGTTGCTCCTGCCAACGAGTACCGATACGAGGTATTCGGCCTTGAACTTGTCGCCGATTTCGCACAGGGTTTCGAGCAGGAGCGCCATGTATTCCTGGCTGTTGACCCGGGGTTTGGGGTTGAGGCAGTTGTCGCAGTTGCAGCAATTGTTCTCGGTATATCCCTCGCCGAAATAGTGCAACAACGACTTGCGGCGGCACACCGACGACTCGGCATAGGACACCGTTTCCATCAGCAGCAACTTCCCGATCTCCTGTTCGGCGACGGGTTTGCCCTGCATGAACTTTTCGAGCTTTTGGATGTCCTTGTAACTGTAAAAGGTGATGCAGCGTCCTTCGCCGCCGTCGCGGCCGGCGCGGCCCGTTTCCTGGTAATATCCTTCCAGACTCTTGGGAATGTCGTAGTGGATCACATAGCGCACGTCGGGTTTGTCGATTCCCATACCGAAAGCGATGGTGGCGACGATCACCTCGACGTCTTCCATGATGAATTTGTCCTGGTTTTCGGCCCGTGTGGCGGCGTCCATCCCGGCGTGGTAGGGGAGGGCTTTGATGCCGTTGACCTTCAGCAGGTCGGCCAACTCCTCTACCTTCTTGCGGCTGAGGCAGTAGATGATACCCGATTTTCCCTCGTGCTGCTTGATATACCTGATAATCTCCTTGGTGGCGTTGACCTTCGACCGCACCTCGTAATAGAGGTTGGGCCGGTTGAACGACGACTTGAAGACCGCCGCGTCGGCCATCCCGAGGTTTTTCTGGATATCCAGTTGCACTTTCGGTGTGGCGGTGGCGGTCAGGGCAATCAGCGGGGCTTGTCCGATGTCGTTGATGATCGGGCGGATGCGGCGGTACTCGGGGCGGAAATCGTGTCCCCACTCCGAAATACAGTGCGCTTCGTCGATCGCATAGAACGAAACCGTTATCTGTTGCAGGAACGCGACGTTTTCTTCCTTGGTCAGTGATTCCGGCGCAAAATACAGGAGTTTGGTTTTCCCGGAGAGAACGTCCTGCTTCACCTTGGCCACGGCGGCCTTGTTCAGCGACGAGTTCAGAAAATGAGCCACCCCGTCCTCCATGCTGAAAGTGCGCATCGCATCGACCTGGTTCTTCATCAGGGCGATCAGGGGCGAGATGACGATGGCCGTCCCCTCCATCAGCAGCGAGGGCAACTGGTAGCACAGCGACTTGCCTCCGCCGGTCGGCATCAGCACGAAAGTATCCTTGCCGGCCATCACGTTGCGAATCACCGCCTCCTGATTCCCCTTGAATTGGGAGAATCCGAAGTGCGTTTTCAACTTTTCCAACAAAGAAATCCTGTCCAGGTCTGCCATTTCCGATCTTGTTAAACGTCCAAAATACTGGTTATTTGTTACTTAGACAAAACCCATCTCTTCTGCAAAAATTAAAACACTAATTTAAAGATAGCATTATTTTCGAAAATAAACTAAATTTGTCGAAAATAATTGTAAAAAATCCCGGGCAAGCGATGAGGCTATTCACGAAAGACTTGGTAAAGAGATACAAAAGCCGTACGGTGGTCGACCATGTGTCGATCGAGGTCGAACAGGGTGAGATCGTGGGGCTTCTTGGTCCGAACGGGGCGGGGAAAACCACCTCGTTCTACATGATCGTCGGGCTGATCAAACCCAACGGGGGCGAGATCTTCCTTGAGGACGGCGACCGGGTGCTGAACCTCACCAAAGAGCCGGTTTACAAGCGCGCCCAACAAGGAGTGGGCTACCTGGCCCAGGAGGCGTCGGTGTTCCGCAAACTGAGCGTCGAGGACAACATCCGTGCGGTGTTGCAGATGACCGACTTTTCGAAGGAGTACCAACGCGAACGCCTCGAAAACCTGATCGATGAGTTTCGTCTCAATAAGGTGCGGAAAAGCCTCGGTATCCAGTTGTCGGGGGGTGAGCGGCGCCGTACCGAGATTGCCCGCGCGGTGGCGATCAATCCCAGGTTTATTCTTTTGGACGAACCTTTCGCCGGGGTCGACCCGATCGCCGTCGAAGATATCCAGAGCATCGTCGGCACGCTGAAAGAGAAGAATATCGGCGTGATCATCACCGACCACAACGTCCACGAGACGCTCAACATCACCGACCGCACCTACCTGCTTTTCGAGGGGAAGATCCTCAAGGCGGGCTCGGCCGAAGACTTGGCCAACGACGAAATGGTACGCAGCGTTTACCTGGGTAAGGATTTCAAATTGAGGTAACCGGTTGTCGCGAAACCGCCCCCCGACACATTCCGACGCGATGAAAGAAACGATCACCCCCTCCGCCATTCGCGGTACGCTCGATGCGCCCGCTTCGAAAAGCTACGCCCAACGGGCGGTGGCGGCGGCGTTGTTGGCCGAGGGATGGAGCAAACTGCAAAATATGGGGTTGTGCGACGACACCTCGGCCGCCCTCGATGTCGCGGAAAAACTCGGCGCCACGATTGAGTCCGATGGACGCACCTGCCGCATCCGGGGTGGACTGAAAGCACCCGCGGGCCCGCTGTATATCGGCGAATCGGGCCTCTCGACCCGGCTTTTTTCGCCCATCGCCGCCTTGCTCGATCGCCCGGTGACGATCACCGGACGCGGCTCGATCCTCACCCGGCCCATTACGATGATCGAACAGCCCCTGCGCGATTTGGGCGCCAGGGTACGAAGCAGCAACGGCTTTCTTCCGGTCGACGTGTGCGGCCCGCTGCTCGGCGGTGAGGTCGAGGTCGACGGCTCGGCCGGGTCGCAATTCCTTACCGGTCTGCTGATGGCCCTCCCGTTGGCCGCGCAAGACAACATCCTGCATGTCGCCCGGCTTAACAGCAAACCCTATATCGAAATGACACTCGGTGTCACCCGGGCTTTCGGCATTGACATCCGTCACGAAAATTTTCGGCAATTTTTCATCCCGGGGCGACAATCCTATGCCCCGACCACCTACAACATAGAGGGCGACTGGAGCGGCGCGTCGACCCTGTTGGTGGCCGGTGCAACGACCCGGTCGGTCTCCGTCAAAGGCCTTCGGGCCGACTCGCAGCAGGCCGACGCGCGGATTGTGGAGGCGCTCGCAATGGCGGGGGCGAGGGTCGAGTGGGAAGGAGATGAAGTGACGGTGAGTGCCGCCCCGCTGCGTGCTTTTTCGTTCGACGCCACCGATTG
>JAITVB010000017.1 GCA_031286025.1 Rikenellaceae bacterium | reverse complement strand
CTTCGCCTAAGGGAGGCTCTTCGTCGTAAAGGCTCGGAACGGCAGGCCGCCGAACACGTCGCTCTGACGAAAAAGCCAGGACTTGCAAGTCCTGGCTTTCCTGAACAGAAAACAGGCAGACTATGGCTCCGGCGCGACATCTGTCGTTTCGCCCACTTCTAAATTCTTGATCCGGGTCTCGGCCGCATCGAGTACTTTCTGAGCTTGCGTCCGGGCCTGCTTCACCAAGACATCGGCCGATTTCTGGGCGGCGATCTTGGCCAACGGGTTGGCGGCGGCATCGACCAGTTTCTGGCCTTGCTCCTGGGCGGCGGCGATCAGACGGTCGGCCGCGGCTTGGGCATCGGCACGCAGTTTGGCGGTCTGTTCTGCGATCTGCTGCGAGAGGCCGGTATCGCTACCGGTGATCCTTTTCGCCTGATCCTGAATAAGTTGTTTCGCCGCATCGGTGGCCATCTGTTGCACGCCGAGTTCGACTTTGGGCGAGGTGAAGGTACCCCTGATCGTTACCGGAACGTTGCTCACGTAACCACCCGCAGCGCCATGCGGCAGGTTGACGGTGGCCTTGTAATCGATCTCTTGGGCGAGGTTGGTCGTCCCTTCGAGGTGGACGTTGGTCGTCCCTATCTTCAGGTCGAAAGGCGAGGTCGAGAGCAGGCCGTTTTCGATCGAGAACGGTATCCTGATATCCCTGGCTTCGATCTTACGGAAACGGTCGTCCTTGAGCAACGTGGACATAATGTCGAACACCCGGACGTCCTGGAGGCGGATATCGCTCGACGACAGGGCACCCTTGGCCGTAAGCCGGGTCAGGTCGGGGGTCAGGTTGCCGTTCATCGGCGCATTCATCGTCAGGTCGAGCGAGAAATTGCCGCCGGTTTTTTCGAACAGCGGAACGAGTATTCGGATAAAATCCATCTGTTTGAACGTTTCGCCGAACGAAGCGTTTTTGATATTGAGCGTCACACCCATCCGGGGGCTGAGGGGTTGCGAGGTGTTGTACGTGCCGTTGGCCTCCATCGTGCCACCCATGGCGTTCATTCGCAACTGTTTCATATCGAGGATACCGTCAGCCGCTTCAACGCGGCCCGACACGTTTTCGAGCACCATTTTCTGGAACAACACTTTTCGCAGATCGGTCGAAAGGCTCAGCCGCAGGTTTTTCGGGATCTCGACGGTCGACAGGTTGGTCGTATCCGTGCCCGCAGTTGTGTCTTCGCCCATCAGCTCATTCAGATTCAACAGATTGGAATTAACGGAGAGGGTTCCGGTGAGGGTTTCGTCTTTCAGGGCATACGCGAGATAATTCGATACCGAGCCGGCGGCGGAAATATCGCTTGAGCCGATTTTCATGGCCAGTTCCCTTAGGTGCAACGCGGCAGGAGTTACCGAGGCCCGGGCCGAGGAGATCGTCACGGTGGGCAGGCCTTCGGGTTGGATGGTCATCCCCTTCACGTCGATATTGCCTTCTCCCCTCACCTGCGAATAGTTTTCCTTTTCGATATCCGACATTTTGGCGGCCAGGCTGACATCGGCCGTCAGCACCCCGTCCAAGCGGATCGAGTCGGGCAAGGGATAGAGTTGGTTTACCATCCCCAGGTCGATCGTCCCTTGGGCCGTGGCCATGAAGGCGGGATCGCTCTCGGGCGTCACCACACGAAGGGTAACTGCAAACGGGTTGCCCGCCAGCGTGAACGAGAAGCGCGGCACATCGATCACCGTCCGGTCGATCGTTCCGCCCGGATTGGTTACCGAAGCGGCGATCCGGATGTTATCCAACGAACGGGGAAGGTCCGGGTATTTGAACATCCCGTCGGCCACCTCCAGGCGCAGGTCCATCTTCGGGAAGGTCGTTCCGGTGTATTTGCCCTGGGCCTCGCCCGAGAAAGTGAGTTTCCCGGCGGCGGCCAATTGTTGAAAATCCTTGGCATAGAGAGCGGGGACAAGCGAAAGGACATTCTTGAAATCGAGCGTCGGCATCGACACCTTCAACTCCATATCGAAGCCGTCGTCCAACATCGCCAACCAACCGTCGAACGTGAGGGCCACAGCATTGAGCCGGATCGTGTTTTTGCCAAAGGTGTATTTCCCGGCGTCAAAATCGGCCGAAAGCACCATATCGACGCCGACTTCGGCATTGCTCACGTAAGGAATATTACCCATGTAGAAGTACATCCCGTCCGTCGTCAGGCTGAAATCGAGGTCGCTGGCCGAAGCCGTAAAATCGCCCTTCAGCCGCAGGTCGAGGTTTTTCGTATAAAAAGACATTTTTGAAGAATCGTCAAGGTAGGCCATTTCGCCGCGCCTGATGCGCACATCCTTGAGGTTGATCTCGAACGAAGACTTCGATTCGGGCTCTTCAGCCGCGTTCGCGTCGGGTTTCATCACGTCCCAGTTGACGCTGCCATCAGCCGCCACCATCGCCTTGACCACCGGTTCGTCGAGCAGCACACGCGACACGCGGATGCCGCCGCTACCGAAAATCGATGCCAGATCGACCGTTGCGCCGATCGTGCGGGCGCGGACCAACGTGTCGCCTTCGAATTCACCGACGCCCGAGAGCGAAAAGTCGCGCAGTTCGATCGAAGCATTCGGAAAATTTTTGATCAGGCTCAGGCTCAGTTTGTCGAAATCGACGCGGGCGTTAAGCATTTTATTGGCCTCACTCTTAAACAAAGTAACGATCTTCCCCTGGAAAGCGAACGGCAGGATCAACAGCAACGCAAAGAGCGCTACAACGACTATTCCTGTAATTTTCAGTATCTTTTTCATAACGATGTCGAATTATTTTGCAACAAAGGGACTACGAAGTTTTCGATTTTCTCCTTTCTGATGCTTGCGATAATCGTACTTTTTTCTTTTGGTGCGCCAAGTGCGTCCACACGTAAAAACCACCGTTTCAGTATCCTTGCAAAGAATCTTATCAAAAAACGTTATCCGGAATTACCGCACGGTAATCCGCGCCGGCACGCCGGCCCGTGTTTTTCAACGTCAGGGCGACTTGCACCGTGTCGCCGGGACTGCAAACCGACTTATCCACAACGATCTTCCCGTACTCGAACGTCGTGTAGGAAAGGCCAAAACCAAAAGGAAGAAACGCCGCGATTTTTCGAACCTCATACCAACGGTAGCCGACAAAAATATCCTCTTTGTAATACTGGTTGACGCTATCGCCGGGATAGGATTCGCGGCCGTAAAAATGCGCCCCGAGGCATAATCCATCGTATAAACAATCCGCCCGGCCCCATACTTCTCGACCAATCCGGCAAGGGGCGAAATCTCGTTTTCGCCCTAAAACGGAAGGCATGATGAATCAGGCTTATTTTCTTTTGTCTATCAGATATTTACAGAGATCGGAACGGTAACGTGAATCTTGCAGGTAACGATTTGGCGAAAGTGCGCTTTCATTCGTTTGCTTCGTCTTTCTTGGCGGTTGACTTTATGACAGAAAAC
>JAITVB010000006.1 GCA_031286025.1 Rikenellaceae bacterium | reverse complement strand
ATTCGCCTATGCGCCTTCCGACCCCGATCCAGAACATCGCCAACGCCGGCAGCGAGACAAGGCTGAAACGGCCGTAAAACCACTCCAATGTCCGCTTCCCCATAAGCGGCAGATAGGCTTTCACAACCACGGCTATGATCGTAAAGGCAAATACCATGTAGGCGATACCTCCCTCGGGCAGCGACCAGGTGGCCGTGATCTTGATGAAATAGGCATACAGGATGACCGTGTAGATCAGCAACGCCGGGGTCAGCACATAATTGACCAGAATGTCTACAATGCGTACGGGCGCGTAGTCCCCGTGCTGTCCCCGGTCGAAGGTGAGAAATACGAGCGGCATCACGCCGATATAGAAAAGCACCGCGAGGTATTCCATCACCTTATTCTCATCGCCGAGCGGCAGCGCCGGGAAAATATACCGGAGAGAATAATAGATCGCCATAACCAACAGATGTGCGATCCCGGCCAGACCGAAAGCGAACAGTGCGTTCCTGGCATAATGTACCGCATCGCCGACGAACGACGCATTGTCTTTTCTCCAACGGCACAGCAGCACTGCGACCGGACATAGCCCCAGTGCAGTCAAAAACGACGGTTCCCCGATCCAACTTTCCACGTCGAGCCGGAAGAACGGCGCTAGCAGCAGCGGGGAGAGGTAATAGACCCACCGCACCGCCCCCGCCGGCAGCAGACAGTTCAGTATATAGGCCAACGTAAACCCGAAAGGATAAAGCCACAGATAGCTCGCGGCCTCGGACTGGTCTTCGTGCAGCAGATCCGCAACCATAAGGAAGCCATAAACCAGAAAGAAAACAATCAGCAGCGACTCGGCCGGCGTCGATCTCACCGTAGCGGCGACCCGGCTGAAGAAAGTGCGTATGCGTCGATTCATATTCGTTTTGTCGTTAAACGTAACTTCTTCTGCGCAAATGTAGAGGTAAAATCCGGCTTTGCGACAAGTCTTGATCGATTTCGCCGAACTTTCACTTGCCTGCGTCTGATAACACGGATTCATGGATGACCGGATGATGCTTTTCGAGGAAACGCTTCAGGTTGCTTTTCGTTAAGGCATCGGGCCAAGTCATCAGCATCAGCGGGACGTATTCCCCGCCCGTTTTATACGGAGGATGGCTGTATGGATATTCGTTGAGTATGAATCCGGCACGTCTGTAAAAACCGATGCGCCGCCAACCGATCTCATCGGTCGGATGCTCGACCTCCAACAATATGGGGGCGTCGGAACCGGAAACGAATCTTTCGAGAATGCGCCGGCCGCAGCCTTTTCCACGCAAACGCGGAGATGTCGCCAGATGCTCGATGTATCTTATATCGTCGAATCCCCACCACAGAACAAATCCGACGAACAGGCCTTCGTCGGTGATCAGGTCGAAATGATACCGGGGATTGTCCATGACCTTTCGTTGCGTGCGAAGTTGGCGGCGCTCCTGCGGCGGGAACGACTTTTTATAAAGCCGCCATGCCTGTGCAAAAAGCGGGTGATCCGTTTTTTTGATTCTTGTATGTTTCATCCTTAAGATTAAATTCCAATCGGTACATTTCGAGAAGCTGCCGGAGTCGCTACGGATGATCTGTCCAAAATTCAAATAATTTTCCCCGGATGCCGAAAGTTTGCTATATTTGCGTGTGGAGCGTTTTTTCATTCGCCTGTCCGACAACGGAGCAACTTCGCAGCCTATACACCGAGGTTTGCAAGGTCGACAGGCAGATTAGCGAATACGATTTATTTTCAACTACGTATCCTCAAGTTGTCTGTTTTTTACAAAAAACGGCACAAAAACTTCCCCGGAAAGCTTCGCTTTCATTGACTTACTTTGCCGTAACCGGTCTGTGATGAAAAACATTGCCCTATACTTTGGCTCCTTCAACCCGATCCACACGGGTCACCTCGCCGTCGTCCAAACCATCCTCGACCGTGGCTTCGCCGATGAGGCCCGGCTCGTCGTCTCCCCCCACAACCCTCTGAAAGACGTCGCCGGCCTGGCCCCCGAAACCGACCGCCTTGAAATGGCCGAAATCGCCGTCGGAAACCTCGGCGACCCACGTGTCCGCGTCTGCGACATCGAATTCACCCTCCCCAAACCGTCATACACCTTCCAAACCCTCGACGCCCTCCGGAAAACCTGCCCGGCCGAAAATTTCTCGATCCTGATGGGCGAAGACAGCATCGTCGAATTCACCAAATGGAAAAACTTTTCGACAATTGCCGACAGCACGCCGATTTGGGTCTACGCGAGAAGCGGCTGCAACCGTCGGGACTGGTATCGACACCCCCATGTAAAACCATTGGAAGACGTCCCGGATTTGGATGTCAGCGCCACCCAAATCCGGGGTTGGTTGGCCGCCGGATCGCCCGAGGCTGTGAAATGGCTGCCCGCGGGCGTTTTCGAATATATCCGGGAGAAAGGGCTCTATCGCCCTTCGGCCGCCGACCATATCGCCTGCGGAAAACGACATTGCCAACACGGAGACTTTGGCCCGGCGCTCAACGATTTTTCGCAGGCGTTGGCCCTCGATCCCGGCAATGCCAAAGCGTTGGCCTACATCGAAATGCTGAATGAGATCTTGGCATTCCGTCACAAGGATATCTACAACCCTTAACGGTCCGGGGTTTCGGGAACCACCGCCCGGAACGAGGCCAGAATGCGGTGTTCGGCATCCATCAGGATCAGGAATTCTCGGTCGACCGCGTAATGCGCCGCCTTGTCGAAAAGCCCGAAATAAGCCGCCTCACGCGCGCCGTCGAGGCATCCCATCCGCGTTGCCGCCGCGGGCGAGAAAGCGATCACCCCCTCCTTTAATTGAAAAGTGCCCGAAAACCGGTTGCAATCCCCGATCCCGTTGTAGCGCAAATCGTCGCCCAACGTCAGCGTGTAACGCTCCCGGCCACCGGAGTTGTCAATTACCGTGCCGCCCATTTCGTTCAGTGTCCATGAACTGCCTTCGACCACCATACGCGGTCCCTTGCGGCAGCCGCAGCATGACGAGAGCAGCAACAGGCTCAAAAACAATGTTATGAAAATCGTCCGTTTCATTGGTTTTCAGGGTTAAGAATTATTTTACTGCATCGATCCGCACTTTCTTTGATTTACGCTGCTCTGCGCAATTACTTCGGGAATCCTTTTGCGATGCCGATAAAGTCTTCGGCGACAAGCGCCGCGCCGCCAATCAGCCCGCCGTCCACATCAGCTTTCGAAAAAAGCTCGGCCGCATTCGACGGCTTGCAGCTACCGCCATACAGGATCGGGGTCTTCTCGGCAGCCGTACCGAATTTCGACGCCAACACCTTCCG
>JAITVB010000198.1 GCA_031286025.1 Rikenellaceae bacterium | reverse complement strand
GTTGGTTTAACGCCCACTACCTGCGGCTGAAATCAGAAGAAGAGTTGGCGAAACTCTATCTGCCGATCCTCGAAGCCAAAGGAATCCGGGCAGATCCTGCCACTGTGGCCAGGGTCTGCGGCCTGATCAAAGAACGCGCGACGTTTGTCAGTGATTTTTGGGATCTGTCCGCTTACTTCTTCGAAGCTCCGGAAACCTATGATCGAAAAGCTGCCGAAAAATTCTGGAAACCAGAAAACAAGGAGCGGATCGTCGCCCTGCGCGACGTGTTGGCCAACATCGAAAACTTCTCGGTGGAAAACGCTGAAAAGACCGTGCATGATTGGATCGTGGCCCGCGAATACCCGATGGGGCAGGTGATGAATGCTTTTCGATTGGCCCTTGTTGGCGTCGGTATGGGGCCGAGTATGTTCGAGATCTGCGCCGTGATCGGCCGGACGGAGACCCTCCGCCGCATCGACCGGGCGTTGCAAAGGTTGTAACTCAAACACAAAAGAAGTATGAAAAAAGTGATTCTTTTGCTGTTTGCCGCGCCGGCGGTTGGCTCGACGGGCCGCGGTTTGCCTTTGTCTGCCAAGAGCGCAGTTCGGTTTTGCAGACTCGCATAGCGCCGGATAACTCGATTGCAATTGACTTTGTCTCAAAAAATTTCACCAAAGATGGAAGAGATCAAAAAAGTGGCGTTGGTTGCCGGCAACGGGGTGATGCCCCTCGAAATTATCAAGAGTTGCCGGGCCAAAGGCGTCGAGGTGTTTGCGGTGGGGCTCATCCCCTTTGCCCGCGAGGAAGACTACGCGGACGTCCCCCACATCATGGCCAAGATGGGTGAAGTGGGAAAGGTGTTGAAATTTTTCAACGAGAACGACGCGCATGACATCGTGATGTCAGGCGGGATCAAACGCCCCTCGTTCAAGGAGTTGATCCCCGACTGGGAGGGGGCGAAAATCTTGGCTAAGATGGCCATGAGGCATCTGGGCGACGACAGGCTGTTTCGTGCCGTGATCGCCGAGCTCGAAAGCCGCGGTTTCCGGGTACGGGGCATCGAGGACGTGGTGCCCGAGATGATGTTCTACGAAGGGATTTATGGTCGTGTTAAACCCTCAAAGGAGGACATGGACGATATCCGTCGCGGGATCGAGGTGGCCAAGGCGCTCGGTGCGGTCGACGTGGGTCAGGCCGTGGTTGTGCAGGAAGGTATGGTACTGGCCGTCGAAGCGGCCGAGGGCACCGACATGATGCTCGAACGCGCCGCTGTTGTCCACAAGGAGGGCAAGGCTCCCGTGATGGTCAAGATCAAAAAGCCGGGACAGGATACCCGCACCGATATGCCCGCGATCGGCGTCCGCACGATCGAAAAGCTCAAAGCGTACGGCATCGGCGGCATCGCCGTCGAGTCGGGCGGCATTCTGGTGATCGAACGTCAGGGAACGATCGACCGCGCTAACGAATTGGGCATCTTTATTATTGGTTTGAAAGTGGACTGACCTTCGGCGGGAAATGAAAGTCTATCTTGTTGCCGGAGAGCCTTCGGGCGACTTGCTTGCCTCGGGATTGATCGACGCCTTGCGCCGCGCCGATCCGTCGGTCGAATTCCGTGGGGTGGGGGGAGAGAGCATGGCCGAGCGCGGCCTGCAGAGTCTGTTCGATATCGAAGAAATTTCCGTCATGGGTGTTTTCGAGGTGTTGCCCAACCTGCGCCGCATCTTGCGGCGTATCCGTCAGACGGCTGACGATATCGCCGCCTGGCAGCCCGATGTGTTGGTAACGGTCGACAGTTGGGGATTCGTCAGCCAATTGGTCGCTAAACTGCGTAAACGGGATATAAAATTTCCGGTCGTCCACTACGTCGCCCCGCAGGTGTGGGCATGGAAAAAAGGGCGTGCCAAGAACGTCGCCCACCTGGTCGACCGCCTGATGACGCTGCTGCCCGATGAAAGCCGGTTTTTCGAGAAATATGGCCTCCGGTGTGATTTTGTGGGCCATCCGGTGGTCGAACGCATGGCCGCGGTCGAATATAACGCTGCGTCCGTTCGCAGTGAATTAGGCCTCGCCCCCGGCGAAACCGTGATTTGTGTGCTACCCGGCAGCCGCCGCAGCGAGGTGTCCCGGCTGATGCCGATTTTCAAGAAATCGCTCGAAGCGATCCGCGCTCGCTACGGCGGTTTTTCTGTGATAATTCCCACAGTGCCCGGCGTCGAGGGGCGCGTCAAACGATTCTTTGCCGACAGCGACATTCCGGTGCGGGTGGTGACGGGCCGTGCGATGCGTTATAAATCATTTACAATCAGTGAAATAGCCTTGGCCAAATCGGGCACCGTGTCGCTCGAACTGGCGGCCTTGGGCGTGCCTCACCTGATTGCTTACCGCTTCAACGCGCTAACTGATTTTATGGTACGGACGGCGATCAGGATCCGCTTTGCCAACCTGTTGAACCTGCAGGCCGATCGCGAGATCATACCCGAGTATGTGCTTTATAATTGCCGACCCGGTCCGATCGCTGAATGTGCCCTCCGTCTGTTGTTCGCCCCCGAAGCGGCCCGCGCCCAAGTGGCTGAAGCGCGTGAAATGTTGGGTCGCCTGCGTCTGCCCGGCATCCTGCCTTCGGACCGTGCGGCCCGGATCGTGATCGAAGCCGTTGCTGCCCATGGAAAAAAATAACGAGCACCGTGTCTTCTCATAGAACGGCGTCGGAAATAGATTCCGTTTCATTTTCAGAGAATCGGGCCGGTGTGATGCGAAGATGTTTTTTGTGACTATTTCGGGAAATATGGTCGCAGGTACTTCAGCAGTTGCTCCGGCGCCCGGCAGGCGCGTTTTGAGTCGGATCGCATAAAAGCCAACGTCACCCGCCCGGTATTGATCAACTCGCCATTCTCCCGAAATACCTCATAGCGAAACACCATCCTCACCACAGGCAACTCTTCCACCCGCACCCGCACGGTGAGCAGATCGTCATAATGCGCCGGTTTTTTATAATTCGAAACCACTTCGAGCACAGGCAGCATACAACCTGTCGCCTCAAGGTCGTAATTGCTCGTGCCCAACATGCGCAGCGCCTCGGTTCTTGCCACATCATAATAATCCACATAATGCGCGTGATATAAAAAGCCCATCCGGTCTACTTCCGAGTAGCGCACCCGGATCTTGTGGTCGTATGTCAGCATAAGAATCGTCGGTTAAACAAGTGAAAAGCGCCTTCCGGTACACGGGATTTTGCTTTGATGAACAAATATAGCGAAAATTTACCTATATTTACTCGATTGAATCGCGGATTTATGAAAAAGACGGCGATATTTCCCGGCTCGTTCGACCCCTATACGATGGGCCATAAATCGGTTGTTGACCAAGGACTTTCCCTGTTCGACCGGGTGATCGTGGCTATCGGCATCAACGTCGAAAAACGGGGCCTGCTCACGCCCGAAAACCGTGTGGCGCTCATCAGAGACCTTTACCATGACGAACCGCGCGTGGAGGTGATCACCTACGAAGGGCTGACGGCCGATCTGGCCCGCCGCCTCGGGACGCCTTTCCTGCTGCGGGGCATGCGCAACACGGTCGACTTCGAGTTCGAACGCAACATGATGCAGCTCAATCAGGCGCTTAATCCCGAGTTGACGACGGTGTTGCTCTTCACCCCGCCCGAGTATGTCGCCATTTCATCGAGTTCCGTGCGTGAAATCATCGCTTTCGGCGGCGATGTGTCGTCGTTTATGCCCCCGGGCATCGACCTGAAAAAGTATATATAACGAAATTTTCGAAAAACATGGAATTTACGGCTGAAATGATCGCGGCGTTCCTCGGCGGCACCGTCGAGGGAAATCCCCAGGCTAAGGTGTGGACGGTCGCCAAGATCGAAGAAGGGCACGAAGGTGCGCTCGCTTTCCTCTCGAACCCGAAATACGAACATTTTATCTATGACAGCCGGGCGACCATTGTGATGGTGAACAAGGACTTTTCGGCACAGTACCCCGTCAGTGCGACATTGGTCCGCGTTGAGGACGCTTATGCCGCTTTCGCCCGACTGCTCGACTTGTATGTGGCGAACAAACCCCGTAAAAGCGGTATTTCGCCGCAGTCGGCCGTCGCCCCGTCGGCTACGGTGGGAGAGGGGGCTTACGTGGGCGAATTTGCCTGTATCAGCCCCGGTGCGACGATTGGTAAGAATGCACAGATTTTTCCACAGGTTTACGTGGGCGACGGGGTGAAGATCGGCGATAATGCGACCCTCTACCCCGGTGTAAAGATCTATGAAGAGTGCGTGTTGGGCGACAACGTGACGATCCATGCCGGAACGGTGATCGGTGGTGACGGCTTTGGCTTTGCGCCGCAGGCCGACGGCACCTACAAAAAGATTCCGCAGATCGGCAACGTGGTGATCGAGGACTGGGTCGAAGTGGGGGCCAACACGTGCATCGACCGGGCGACGATGGGTTCGACCGTCATCCGCCGCGGGACGAAGCTCGACAACCTGATCCAGATCGGCCACAATGTGCAGGTAGGCGAATCGACGGTGGTGGCGGCCCAGGCGGGTATTGCCGGTTCGACGAAGGTCGGCGCGCGGTGCATGTTCGGCGGCCAGGTGGGTCTGGCGGGGCACATCATGATTGCCGATGGGGTGCAGGTGGCTTCGCAGTCGGGCATTGCCAACACGGTCAAGAAAGAGGGCGTGCGGTTGATGGGTGCGCCGGCTTACGATGCGCGGGAATACCAACGGGCGGCGATCGCTTTCAGGAGCCTGCCTGAGATGCGGTTGACGCTGGCCCGCGTGGAACGCGAATTGAATGAATTGCGTGAAAAAACAGAATAAAGCGACGGCCGATGCCGCCCCGAAGATCATCATGGGCATCGATCCCGGCACGAACATCACCGGTTACGGGGTGATCGAGGTGCGGGGGCGTGAGGTGCGTTGCATTGTCGTGGGGTGTATCGAGTTGAAGGGCTATAAGGACGCTTATGGAAAGTTGCGGCATATTTTCGAGCGGGTGTCGGCCGTGGTGGCCGAATATG
>JAITVB010000181.1 GCA_031286025.1 Rikenellaceae bacterium | reverse complement strand
TCCCCCGGACCGGTTTGTCCCGGAATCTGTCCCTCTCTGAAAAACCTATGGCAAAGCAATACACCCCACGTACGCGCAACACGGAAGCCTTCGAAAAACTCTCGGCCGAACTGGGCACCCTGCCCCCGCAGGCCGTCGAGTTGGAAGAGGCCGTGCTCGGTGCGCTGATGCTCGAAAAGGACAGCATCATGGGGGTGCAGGAAGTGTTGCAGCCCGAATCGTTTTATAAGGAAGCGCACCAGACGATCTACCGCGCGATCCTCGATCTGTCGGCCAAGATCGAACCGATCGACCTCTATACCGTCGGCCAGATGCTCCAACGGGCCGGCAAGCTGGAAGAAGCGGGCGGGGCCGCCTATCTGGCCCAACTGACCCAGAAGGTGGGGTCGGCCGCCCATGTCGATTTCCACGCCCGGATCATTGCCCAGAAATATGTGCAGCGCGAACTGATCCGCGCGGCGACCGACATCCAACGGCGCTCGTACGACGACTCGACCGACGTGACCGACCTGATCGATTTCGCCGAAGGCGAAATCTTCAAGGTGGCCGAAGGCAGCGTGAAACGCGACGTGCAGAAATCGCGCGATATTATTACGAAGACGCTACGCCTGATCGAAGAGGCTTCGAAAAAGCCCGACGGTTTCAGCGGGGTCCCCTCGGGATTTACGCAACTCGACCGGATGACCCTCGGTTGGCAACCTTCCGATCTGGTTATCATCGCCGCCCGTCCCTCCATGGGGAAAACGGCGTTCGTGCTCTCGATGGCACGCAACATTGCCGTCGATTTCCAACGCGGGGTGGCGTTTTTCTCGCTTGAAATGAGCGCCCAACAGTTGATGCTGCGTCTGCTTGTGGCCGAATCGGGGCTCGACTCGCGCGAGGTGCGCAACGGACACCTGACCGAGGAGCAGTGGCGCCACTTGGAAAATTCCATTAAACCGCTCTCGGACGCGAAACTTTTCATTGACGATACGCCGGCCCTGTCGATCTTCGAATTCCGATCGAAAGCGCGACGCCTGAAAATACAGTACGACATCCAACTGATCGTGATCGACTACCTGCAGTTGATGACCGGCACGGTCGACACCAGGGGCAACCGCGAACAGGAAGTCGCCTCGATCTCTCGTTCGCTCAAGGCGGTAGCCAAGGAATTGGACATCCCGATCATCGCCCTGTCGCAGTTGAACCGCTCGGTCGAATCGCGCACCGGCAACAAGCGCCCGCAACTTTCGGACCTGCGCGAGTCGGGAGCGATCGAGCAGGACGCCGACCTGGTAGCTTTCATCCACCGTCCCGAATACTACGGTTTGACCGAAGACGAAAGCGGGATGCCCACGGCTGGCATCGCCGAGATCATCGTCGCCAAGCACCGTAATGGTCCGGTCGATACTGTAAAACTGAAATTCCGAAAAGAACAGGCCAAGTTCCTTGACCTCGACGAGGCCGACATTCCCCCAAGCGGCGGGATGGGCCGGTTTGTTACCAAGGAGTTTGGGTCGAGCATCGACGGCGGTGGCGATAACTGGAGTTTTTCATCACCGGCAACGGGTCCCCTCGGAGGTACGTTCAGTAATGACGAAAGCCCGTTTTAATGCCGCGAAATGTCTGATTATCAGCGAAACAAAGAAAATGCGAAAAATATTGGTCACCGGCGGAGCCGGGTTTATCGGGTCGCACCTCTGCGAACGCTTGTTGGACAAAGGCCACGACGTGATCTGTCTCGACAATTATTTTACGGGCAGCAAGGAGAATGTTCTGCACCTGTTGGACAATCCCCGGTTCGAGCTTGTGCGCCACGACATCACTACGCCGTTTTACAGCGAGGTCGAGGAAATTTACAACCTTGCCTGCCCTGCTTCACCGATCCACTACCAATATAATCCGATCAAGACGATCAAGACCTCAGTCATGGGCTCGATCAATATGCTCGGGTTGGCTAAGCGACTGAAAGCTAAAATCTTGCAGGCGTCGACCAGCGAAGTCTACGGCGACCCGTCCGTCCATCCCCAACCCGAAGCCTATTGGGGCAACGTCAACCCGATCGGTATCCGCTCGTGCTACGACGAGGGGAAACGCTGCGCCGAAACCCTGTTTATGGATTACCACCGCCAGAACCACGTGAGAACAAAGATCATCCGCGTCTTCAATACCTACGGCCCGCGGATGAACCCCGAAGACGGGCGCGTGGTGTCGAACTTTATTGTCCAGGCTTTGCGCGGCGAAGACATCACGATCTACGGCGACGGCACCCAGACCCGCAGCTTCCAATACGTCGACGACCTGGTAGAAGCCATGGTGCGGATGATGGCCACCGGCGACGATTTCACCGGGCCGGTCAACATCGGAAACCCCGGCGAATTCACCATGCTCGAACTGGCCGAAATGGTGCTCGAACTCACCGGCTCGCCCTCGAAACTCGCCTTCCGTCCACTCCCTTCGGACGACCCGCGCCAACGCCAACCTGACATCGCCCTCGCCCGCGAACGCCTCGGCGGTTGGCAACCTGCCGTCGACCTGCGGTCGGGTCTTCGGAAAACCATCGACTATTTCCGTGGAATATCCGGGAAATAAATATTTTTCATTCCCTCCAAGGCGATCGGAAAAGGGCTCCGCAAATTTTTTTTATAACCCGATCTAAAAAATCCGAAAAAATGTTATACCTTTACCGAAGGTATAACATCGTAACCTTTTCTGAGCTATGAATACTCTCGTAAAAAGCATCTCCATGAAAGCGGTAGCGCCGAAAACCGGCCTGCTTGCGGCTGTGTTCGTTGCGGCCAACGTCGCTTTGCCCCAATTGTTCCACGTGGTCAACATGGGGTCGGCGGTTTTTATTCCGATCCTTTTCTTTACGTTGTTGGCCGGCGTGCGCTATGGTATGGTGTGCGGACTGGCGACAGCCATCCTTTCACCGTTGGTGAGTGCAGCCATCACCGGCATGCCTGCCGCACCGATGCTCTGGATCCTGATGGTCAAAGGTGGCGCAATGGCTTTGGCCGCGGCATGGCTGATCGGCCGTGCGGGAACCATCCGCATTTGGCAAGTCGCTTTGGTGGCGCTTGTGGCGCAAGCCGTGGGAATGATTTCCCAAAGTCTGTTCTTCGGTGGATTCGCCGTGGCGGTGAACGTGGTCTGGACATCTGTTCCGGGCATTGCCCTGCAGATCGTCGCCGTTTGGGCCATTTGCAAACTTTCCAGGAAATAAAATCCGGTGTACGATTTCGACCGGATCCGGGGATTGATCGAACAAATCGAATTTCCCGAAAAATTCGATATGGTCGTAGCGATCGCCAACGGGGGGATTATTCCCGCGGCTATGTTGAATCAGCGATTGGGCGTGGAGTTTCAATTACTGAAACTTTCGTTGCGCGATCCCGAGCAACGGCCGATGTATGATGCTCCCCAGCTGATCGAAGAACCCGCTTACGACGTGGGCGGAAAAACGATTCTGTTGGTCGAAGACCGGGTTAAAAGCGGCGCCACGCTCAACATGGCGAAAAAGTTATTGTCGGAGTGGGGGGCGGCCGTCGTAAAAACCTTTGCGCGCCAATTCCACAAAATTTCCCACGTGTATTGGTGCGTCTTTTCCGGCTAAAAGCACGCTGATGGTGCCTTTATTGGTTTTAATAAGTGCTACTTCGTTGCCGTTAGGCTGGTATTGCGGTACATAAATTGCCATTAAATCCTCCCATATGAAAGAGTTTTGCTCAACTAAGTAGTTTACCAAAACTTTTGCACTTGTCGCCCAGATATTAGGTT
>JAITVB010000158.1 GCA_031286025.1 Rikenellaceae bacterium | reverse complement strand
TTTCGTAGTTGGGGCCGAAGACCAACGGCAGTCCGTAAGTCGCCGCCTCAAGGATGTTGTGGATCCCCGCGCCGAACCCTCCGCCGATATAGGCCAGATGGCCGTAACCGTAGACCGACGACAGCATGCCGATCGTGTCGATAAAGAGGATCCCGGCTCCGGCGAGGTCACTCTCGGGCGTGAGTTGCGAGTAGCGCAGGGCCGGGCGGCGGGCGGCGGCGATGAAACGGTCGATTCGCTCCGATTCGATTTCGTGGGGGGCGATGATGAATTTCAGGTCGGTGTATTTGTGCGCGAGTTCGAGCAGCAGTTCTTCATCGGGGGGCCAGGTGCTGCCGGCCACCAACACCTTGCCGCCGGAAGCGGCGAAGGCGGCGATTTCCGGGATCTCACGCGCCTGTGACGCGATCGAGTAAACCCGGTCGAAACGGGTATCGCCTGCGACCGTTACGTTGCGTATGCCGATCTTTTCCAACAATCCGACCGACTCTTTGTCTTGCACGAAAATCTGGTCGAAACAATCCGGCAGTCGCCGGTAAAAACTGCCCCAAGGCTTGAAAAAGACCGAATCCTTGCGGAAAATGGCCGAAATGATATACACTCGTGCATCGCTTTTCCGGAGCAGGCGCAGGTAGTTGGCCCAAAATTCATATTTAATGAACATGGCCACTCGTGGCCGGACAATTCTCAAAAATTGTCGCACATTACGGGGCGTGTCGGCCGGCAGGTAAAAAACGTAATCGGCCCCGGCGAAATCTTTCCGGACTTCGTAGCCCGACGGCGAAAAGAAGGTTATCAGAATCTTATAGGCGGGGTATGCCTTCCGGAAGGCGTCGATCACCGGCCGTCCCTGTTCGAATTCACCGAGCGAGGCGGCGTGAAACCAGGCTGTCGGAACACTCGGATCAATGCGCGAGGCCATATCCCGGAAAACGCCTTTCCGGCCCCGGCACCACAGGCGTGCTTTCCGGCTGAAAGGCATGGCGATCCGTATGCCCAACACCATCGCTTCGATGCCTATGTTGTAAAAGAATCGCATATACTCTTTCAATGGCTTATTTTTGCAAAGGTATGTTTTTTTCTTTACAATTACGGTGTACCCTTCAACGCCGCATCCATCGGACATCCTGCCGATAACATCCTTCTTGGGCGGTATCGGCCTTTTGAGGCCTTTGTACTACTCTTTAAGGGTTTGATTTTTTCACTCATTTCCATATTTATCGAATTTTGTGTTTGCATATCAATGACTTTTATTTACCTTTATAACCTTATTTGTTGGTGTGCCGATAAAAAAAATGCCTGTATGAAAACACCGGACACGGTAGAGATAGTAAAGAGGTTCTACGAGGCCTTGGCCTTCCTTATCGCATCAAAAGCGATACGTGGGAAAAAGACTTTTACGGATCGCTATGGCATAAACCGATGGAATTTCAACACGATTCAAAAACAACCGGACAATGGAATGTTTCAGGTGGCGTGGCTCGGTTATCTTGTAAAGGACTTCGGAGTGTCGGCAGAGTGGCTGTTGACTGGGCGCGGCGGGATGCTCCAAACGGGCAAAAAGCCTTGAAGCACACAAAATATCTATAACGCAAAATCATTAACAGACACTATAATGATCCGAGACCTCTGTAAGTAAGTCGTAATTGTGAGCTTTTGTCCGTATGAAGTCAAAAAATCCGTATGCCGTATCGGCACTTGGAAAATGAATGCCGTCGAACTCTTTTCCGCCTTGGGGCGTCGTCTGGTTTCGGACGACGGGTGTTTGCTTGTGCCTCCAAGTGTGGTCGCCGAGGCCGTTACGAAAAATCCGTGGTTCACAGCCGAGGGGATCGAAAGCGCTGTGCGGGCCGTCGCCGACCGGATGTTGCAACGCGAAGCGCTCGAAAGTTGGCATGCGGCTTACTGTCTGCCGGCAGGTGAATCAAAAAATGTGACGGTAATCGTTGCGGGTAACCTTCCTTTGGTCGGTTTTGCAGATCTGCTTTACGTCCTGGCGGCGGGATGCCGTTGTCTGTTGAAATGTTCGTCCAAGGACCGGGTGCTGATGGAGTGGGTGGTCGGGCAGCTTCGGGCGATCGATCCGCAGGTGTCGGTCGCTCTGATCGAAAATTTTGACACGGCCGTGCCCGACGCTCTAATCGCTACCGGAAGCGATAATGCGAACCGCTGTTTCTCAAAAATGTTTCCGGGCCGGCCGGCGTTACTGCGTCGCAACCGCATGAGCGTCGCGGTGCTTTCCGGTGGGGAAACAGATGACGATTTGCAGGCGCTGTCCGATGACGTTTTTCTTTTTTGGGGTATGGGGTGCCGTAACGTGAGCCGTGTTTTTTTGCCAACAGGATTTGACCTGCAACGGCTGTTGGCGGTTTTTCGGGAACGGAAAATCACCCACCCCGGTTACCTCGATGCATACCGCCATCATCGGGCGTTGTTGCAGATGCGGAGGGAGGCGTTTCTCGACGGCGGGTTTTTCGTCATGCGCCAAGCGGTGGGCGAGGGGCGTTCCGAAGCATTGCCCGACCTGCTCTATTCCTTTTACGGCGAGTTGTCCGAAATCGAAGGTTACCTGACGCGCCACGACCCGGACATCCAATGCGTGGTGACGCGTGCGTTGACGCATCCCCGTCGCACAGGCTTCGGGGAAACCCAACGGCCCGGATTGGCTGATTACCCCGATGGGGTCGACGTCATGCGGTTTTTGTCGGATGCCTTCCGCTGATTTCCCCCTGTTTGCCCTGCCTAAAACTTTTGAGGGTTTCCGTTGAGCAAACGGAGAGGGCAATTTGTAGTCCCCGATGAAAAAAAAAGGGGGGGGATTGCTATCGCCTGCTCTTAGCAAAATTAACGATGCCTGCGGAGCGAAACAAGGCCGTTAAGTACTCGGGGGATGCGCCGCAACACGTAATATTTTGCGAGCGGGTAATGGAATGGACCATCGATCGACAACAAGGGCCGCGTCGATGTGCGCGGCCCTTCGGTGTGTCGGACGCAGCGGAAACCTGCGCCGATATGGGTCGATCAGAACGTTAAACTGAACCCAAGCGTGAAATTGTCGAGGTTGAAGGGCGAGTTCAGCGAGGCGGCCCAACTGTTCACTTCGGGCGACAGCTCCGAGTAACCGGCGCTGAAAACATTCGTGCTGCCCGTGAGCGCGAAGCGGTTGGACAGGTACACCGAG
>JAITVB010000231.1 GCA_031286025.1 Rikenellaceae bacterium | reverse complement strand
GTCATGTCATTGCCGTGAATCGCGAAACAGGCAACATCCTTTGGGATAAAGTTGTGTTCACGCAACAAGCACAACAGAACAGGCAAGAGATGAATTCTTATGCAACACCAACACCCGTTACCGATGGTGAAACGGTTTTTGCCGTTTTCAGCCTCCGCAAGCAACTCTGTATTCCGGGTGAGGGGTCGATCCGCAGTTGTTCGATGATGCCGGCCCATTCTTCGTCGATCCACCCCACACGACCGCGCAGCAAAAGCAGCACTTCGAGCGACCATGCCCGTACCGCTACTCGCAACCTGCTGTCGATCAAGCGAACACAAGCCTCCTCGGCCACTGCTGTCGCTTCGTCGTCCGAGAGCGTCAGCCACTGCCTTTTTAGCAGGTGGGCCATCATTTTCCCGTAGTGGCGAAAAACACTTTCGTCAGTCGCCGTGCAAAAATCGCGGACGAAGCGTTGGTGATAAGGTACGAAGTCGTCAGGTTTCTCGAAAAAGGCTCCTTCGAGGGCGTAGCTCGCCCGGAAAGGCACGGGCGGCCGTTTTCCCAAAGCAAGGTCCATCGCCTCGATCCACAGGTTATGGTCGAGGATCAGGCGCGTCCAATACACCTTGACCCCCGGCTCAAGCCTCGTTTCGAGTTCCTTTTGAAATTCGTCCCCGGTCATGCGGCGTTTACGGGGGCTTGATCAGAACCAGACTGTCCGGCCTGTTTCATAGCTTTCGTGGGCGGCTTCGAGAACGCGCAGTTCGTCGATCACCTCGGCCGTCCTGACCGGTTCGGGTGCGCCGTTGCGGATGCAGTCGTAAACGCTCTCGTAAAAATCCATGTAGTTGCCGGCCACGGTTTCCACTTTGCCTTTGACGTGAATGCCGCCGGTGGTGGTATCGAGTACTCCCCAGGCCGATTCGGGCTCTTCGCCCCAACCGGGCGAACCGGGCATCTCGCCCAGTTTCAGCCGGTCTTCCTGCGGGTCGAGGCCGCACTTGACAAACGAACCGTTACGGCCGTTGACGATAAAACGGGTCGTGTCGCCGCGCGAAACGTATGAGCCTTTTACCGTAACCCTCAGGCCGTCATATAGCATATTGATCATGAAATAGTCGACGATGCGGCTGCCGTCGCGCATCACTTCCATCGTCGACCACACGCCTTTGGGCAGCCCGAAAAGCAGCAGCACCTGGTCGACCAAGTGCGAGCCCAAGTCGTAGGTCAGCCCTGTGCGGCCCACCGGATCTTCTTTCCAGATATTGCCACGCAGGCCTCGGAACAGCAAATAGGAGGTGACGAATTCGGTCACTTTTCCGAGCACCCCCGATTCGACCACTTTTTTGGTCGTCAAAAAATCTCCGTCCCAACGGCGATTCTGGAAAACGATCAGTTTTCGGCCCGCCTTTTCGGCCAACTCATTCAGTTTGACGGCATGTTCGACGCCGAAGACGAACGGTTTTTCGCACACCACGTGCTTGCCGGCCAACAGCGCTTGCTTACAGTAGTCGAAGTGGGTCGGGTGGGGGGTGTTGACTACGATCAGTTCGAGTGCGGGATCGGCGATCATCTCTTCGACCGAGCGTGCGATCCGTACGTTGGGGTAGGTCGCTTGCGAGAGGTTTTTCGTGCGTTCGACGATGGTCGAAAGTTCGTATTTCGGATTCTTTTCGAGGAACGGCGCGTGGAACACGCTGCCTGACATGCCGTAGGAGGCAATGCCTGTCTTGATTTTTTCCATGTGGGTTCAGTATTTAACTGATCCAAAAATAGTAATAAAATGGGATTTTTTGCCTGTCGGCGGACTTTGTTTTAAGCCCTCTGCGCCAAGCATCGTACTTAAAATGGAAAAATCAGCGGCAGCACCAACACCATCACAACCCCCATGACGATTTGCAGCGGCAGGCCCGTCTTCACATAATCCATGAATGTATAGCGCCCCGCCGACATCACCAGTGCGTTGGGCGGCGTCGAGAACGGACTGGCAAAACACATACTGGCCCCGACCGTGACCGCAAACAGGAACGGGTAGGGGCTGATACCCATCTCGGTCGCCGTGTGGAACGCGATCGGGGCGAAAAGCACAGCCGTAGCCGTGTTACTGATAAAAAGCGTGAGCAGCGAAGTACCGAAATAGATCCCGGCCAACAGGATCGTCGGGCCGAAACCTCCCAACCCGTTGATAAACCCGTTGGAAATCATCGTCGCCGCCCCGGTCTTTTCAAGGGCCGATGACATGGGCAACATGGCGCCGATCAACACGATGCTCTGCCAGTTGATCGTTTTGTAGGCCTCCTCGACGTTGCGGAAACAGCCGGTAAGCACCATCAGCACGGCCGCTGTCATAACCGCCGTCACCGGGGCGATGGGAATGTTGTCGACCGCCATGCAGACGACCATCAGGATCATAATGAGCGCGGCCAACGGGGCCTTATAGTCGAGTGTCGCCTTCGACGCCTCGGCCGACGGTTGCCCGACCACGACCCATTCGGTCTGTTCTTCGTTCAGGCGTGCGATGTTGTTCCACTCGCCCTGTACGAGCAGCGCGTCGCCGGCCTGCATTTTTTCGTCCTTCAGGTTTTGCAGGATATACTGTTTGTGGCGTTGGATACCGAGAATGTTGACGTTGTACTTTTCGCGGAAGCCCGAATTCCTGACGGGTTGGTTGACTAATCTGGAGTTCGAGAGCAACACCACCTCGGCAATCCCGATCTTGTCGAACATCAGCGTGCCCGAGAAGGTGGGCGCGGACTCTTCGGTCTGGTGCGTGTCGATCCACGTGAGGCGGTTTTCGTCGACGAACCTTCGGATCGAGGCAAAGGCCCCCAACAGGTAAAGCACGTCGCTCTCCTCGACGACCGTCCCCGGTCCGGCGATCTTTTGGTTGATCGTTTTCAGGAAGGGGTTTGGGGAAGTCGGTTTGCGCCGGATTTCAAGGATGCTGACATTGTATTTCCGGGTGATGTCCAACTCCTGCAACGTTTTGCCGACGAGCGACGAGCCGGGAGCCACCCTCACCCGGAACAGGTTCTGCGAAAGTTGATATTCGTTGGCCAACTCTTTCTGCGACTTCCCTCCCTTTCGTGCCGCATCCTTTTTGTCGCCGTCTCCTTTTCCCAGAAACCATTTGCTCAACGGATAGAGCAACAAGGTGCCCATGGCGACGCAGATGATTCCGACCGGCATGAACGAGAAAAACGACAGCCCCTCGTGCCCGCCGTCGATCAGCGTGTTGTTGATCACTAAGTTGGGCGGAGTGCCGATCAGGGTCATCATCCCGCCCATACTGCCGGCGAAGGCCAACGGCATCAGGAAGCGGGCCGGATCAGTTTTCGAGTTCGTCGCCATGCTCACCACGATGGGCAGCATCAGAGCCACCGTTCCCGTGTTGCTGACAAAAGCGCCGATACCCGAGGTAACGAGTATCAGCAGGAAGAACAGTCTGGTTTGGCTGTCGCCCGCCAAGGCCATGATTTTACCGCTGATCATTTTGGCTAACCCTGTCTGGAAAATGCCTCCGCCGACGACAAACAGGCCGATCATCATGATGACGATCGAATTCGAAAAGCCGGACAACGCTTCGGTCGGGGTCAGGATGCCGAAGACCATCAGTGAGATTAGCGCCAACAGCGCTACCAGGTCGGAACGGATTTTTCCGTTGACGAAAAAGATCGCCGAAACCACCAGAACAATCAACGTAATGACCATGACACATTCCTTCCGTTAGTGAAAAGGACAAAGATAGCCTAAATAATGTTTCGTTGTCGAAAAAAATCGGATAAGGGGACCCCAGGC
Organism: Rikenellaceae bacterium; assembly: GCA_031286025.1. Taxonomy (GTDB): domain Bacteria; phylum Bacteroidota; class Bacteroidia; order Bacteroidales; family Rikenellaceae; genus JAITVB01. The sequence goes on along the minus strand of JAITVB010000231.1, from coordinate 3,285 downwards.
GTACGGGTACTTTGGTCGACTGCATCAAGGGGAATGCTACCAAGGGCATTCCGGCCCACAACCCGAACGTTACGTCGGTGCAGGAGTACCATAACCTGCGTCCGATTTCGGAAACGTTCCTCAATACGATCCTGAACCGCGACGAGTTTGCTCAGAACCTCGATTTTTTCTCATACGGAGCGGGTTAGAACAATTCCTTGGCGATTCGGACAACGTTGTCGCTGTTTCCCATCGTATAAAAGTGAATGGCAGGGACGCCGGCCGCTTTCAATTCGCGGGCCTGGGCGACGCACCACTCAATGCCGGTTTGGCGCACGTCTTCGGAGCCGGTGCATGTTTCGACTGCGTGCACCAGGTCGGCGGGCAGGTCGACGTGGAATATCTCGGGCAAAAGCGTCAACTGCCGTTTGGCAGAAAACGGCTTCAGGCCGGGGATGACGGGGACGGTGATCCCCGCTGTCCGGCAGGCGTCGATAAATCGGAAATAAGCCGCGTTGTCGAAAAACATCTGGGTGACGATGTAGTCCGCGCCTGCGTCGACTTTAGCCTTAAGGTGCAGGATGTCGGTTTCGGGATTGGGTGCCTGGGCATGTTTTTCGGGATAGCCGGCCACGCCGATCGAGAAGCAGGTGGAGTGGCAGTTTTCGATTTCGGCGTCGGCGTAGAGGCCGCGGTTCATCCGGGCGATGTGGGCCACCAGTTCCGAGGCGTGGTTGTAGCCGTCGGGGTGGGGGGTAAACGAATTTTCGCCTTTCAGCGCATCGCCCCTCAGGGCCAACACATTTTCAATCCCCAGAAAATCCATCTCGATCAGCAGGTCTTCCAACTCATATTTCGAAAATCCGCCGCAAATGAGGTGGGGCACCACTTCTATCCCGAAACGTCCGGCGACGGCGGCCGAGATGCCGACCGTTCCGGGCCGTGTGCGCACCACGCGGCGTTCGAGCAAGCCGCCGGCGCAAGGGATGTATTTCACGTCCTGGCGGTGGTAAGTGATGTTGACGCAGGCCGGGTCGAACGGCATCAGCGCGTCGATCGTGTCGAAGATCGTGCCGATCGTTTCACCCTTGAGCGGGGGAAGCAGTTCGAAGGAGAATCTCGTCCGCCCTTCACGCTCCGCCTGCCGCAATATCTCGAAGATTTTCATTTCGGGCCGCTTTTGTTGTAAGGCAAAGGTAGTCTTTTGCGGCGGAAATCGCTTTTTATGGGCGAAAAAACAACAAAACCGCAGACCGGAACAATAAAAAAACACTACCTTTATCATTTCATGCCCACCGCAATGAATTATACCGAACAAGACGAGATACTGATCGAGAAACTTGGCGTCGAGTTGTTCGAGTCCTGCAAAAAGATATGCAAGACCGATGCCGATATGGAGATGATCCGCAGGGCGTTCCACTTTGCCAAGGACGCCCACCGGGGCGTGCGCCGCAAATCGGGCGAACCTTATATCGTTCATCCGATCGCCGTGGCGATGATCATTGTCAACGAGATCGGGTTGGGTGTGAAGTCGGTCGTTTCGTCGCTCCTGCACGACGTGGTCGAGGACACCGACTACACGGTCGACGACATTGACCATCTCTTCGGCCGTAAGATCGCCACGATGGTTGACGGGCTGACGAAAATGTCGGGCGTCTTTGCCAAGGAAACCTCGGAAACCACCGAACAGGCCGAAAATTTCAAGAAGATGCTCTTGACCCTTTCGGATGATGTACGGGTCATTATCATAAAGATCGCCGACCGGCTGCACAACATGCGCACGCTCGACTCGATGCCGGCCAACAAACAACTGAAGATCACCTCGGAAACGACCTATCTTTTTGCCCCGTTGGCGCACCGGTTGGGACTCCATGCCGTTAAGACCGAATTGGAGGACCTGAGCCTGAAATACCGCTTCCCGGAAGATTACGGCCAAATCTCCGAAAAAGTCGTTGCCACGGAAGAAGGTCGTCGGAAATACCTTGAGCGCTTCAGCGCCCCGATCGTCGACATCATGAAGGCCAACGACATCGAGTTCGAGATCACGGGCCGGATCAAGTCGATTTATTCGATCTGGAAAAAGATGCAGCGCAAGGGGGTGCCGTTCGAGGAAATATATGACATTTTTGCGATCCGCATTGTCTTCAGGCCGTCGGCGATGATTCCGGACAAAGCGCAGTGTTGGCATATCTATTCGCTGATCACCGATATCTATAAACCCAAGCCCGACCGCATCCGCGACTGGGTCAATCTGCCGAAAGCCAACGGCTACGAGGCGCTTCACTGCACGGTGATGGGCCCCGACGGCGAGTGGACCGAGGTGCAGATCCGGTCGGAGCGTATGGAAGAGATCGCCGAACGGGGTTTCGCCGCCCATTGGCGTTACAAGGAGGATAAGGTCAGCCGGGAAGACGGCGAACTCGACAAATGGATCAGACAGGTGCGCGAGGCGTTGAACAGCCCGACGGAAAACGCCGTCGAGTTTCTCGATAATTTCAAGTTGAGCCTCTATACGTCCGAAATTGTTGTTTTCACTCCGAAAGGCGACCAGAAAACCTTGCCGCAGGGGGCGACGGCGCTCGATTTCGCTTATGACATCCACTCCAAAATAGGCAACAGCGCCGTCGGGGCCAAGGTCAACCACGCCATTGTGTCGATCTTTTCGCAGATCTCGTCGGGCGACCAAATCGAGATCATCACCTCGAATAATGCCAGACCGACGGCCGAATGGCTCGATAACGCGGTGACAGCCAAAGCGAAAACCGCGATCAAGAATTACCTGAAGAAAGACAAGCAAAACAACATCGAGCACGGTATCGCCGTTTTCGAAGAGAAAATGCGCGGATTCGGGATCCAACCTAGCGCCCGGGTTTTCAGAAAGGTGCTTCCGGCGTATGAGAGCAAGACCAAGGACGAGTTTTACAGCAAGTTGGGGGTCGGGATCATAAACCTCGACCATGTCGAGAAAGTGTTACGGCAGAATGCGACGAGCAAGATGATCAAATACTGGTCGTTGCAGTTGCAGATCCCAAATCCGTTCAAATTTCTGGGCGTCGGCGGGGGAGACAAGAAGACGAACGGCGCCTATGTACTGAAAGACGATGTGGAGTTTACCGCCGCCGAGTGTTGCAATCCGATACCGGGCGATGAGGTGACCGCTTTTCGCGACGACTCGGGCCGCATCACGATCCACAAAAAACAGTGCGATGTGGCGCTGAAGCTCGGCGCGCAGCAGGGCGACCGCATCGTCAAGGCCAAATGGTCTAGCTTCAAGGCGGTGTCGTTCCTGGCGCGGATCGAGATCCG
>JAITVB010000012.1 GCA_031286025.1 Rikenellaceae bacterium | reverse complement strand
CCCCCCCTATGGGGTATGGCAGCATCATTGGCCTCGGCAAAAATTTTCACCAGTTCGGCCAATTCGCCGTCGGTCGTCACTTCGTCGAAACTCAGTTGCACCCGGTCTTCGCAGGGATAGAACAGGTTGATCCCGTGTGCCTCGGCAAAGCCCCGGATATGTTCCGCACAGGCCTTAACGCGAATCGTGTCTAATAAATTGCGGGTTTCGATCTCATAACCCGACGCCTCAACGGCTTTGGCAAAAGCAGCGGCATAACCGTGCGCGTGAAGGGCGATCCGGCGAATCCCCGCCGGCCCGTGATAGACGGCAAACATCCCGGCCATCGTAGCCAACAACGCCTGCGAGGTGCAAATATTCGAGGTGGCACGTTCGCGCTTGATATGCTGTTCGCGAGTCTGGAGGGCCATTCGCAGGGCACGGTTGCCCAAGCGGTCGACCGAGACGCCGATGATGCGGCCCGGCATATTGCGTTTGAAGACGTCTTTTGTGGCCAGGTAACCGGCGTGCGGCCCCCCGAAGCTCATCGGGATGCCGAAGCGCTGCGTCGAACCGACGACGACATCGGCCCCCCACTCGCCCGGCGATTTCAGCAACGCCAACGCCAGGATATCGGCTGCGGCAGTTACCATCACACCCGCCGCATGGGCCTTCCCGGTGAAAGCGGCGTAATCGCGCACCTCGCCGTCGGCGGCCGGATACTGGACAATCGCGCCAAATTCCCGGCCGGTAAATCCGTATGTGGAAAAATCGTCCGAAACGAGTTCGATCCCGAACGGTTCGCTGCGGGTAAGCAGCAGATCCATCGTCTGCGGAAAAATATCCTGGTCTACGAACAGTACGTTGCGGCCTTCTTTGACTGCCTCGCGCGAACGTTGGTTGAGCATTAGCGTCATCGCTTCGGCGGCGGCGGTCGCTTCGTCGAGCAGCGAGCAGTTGCTCACCTCCATCCCCGTCAGACTGGCGACCATCGTCTGGAAATTGAGCAGCGCTTCGAGGCGGCCCTGCGAAATCTCGGCCTGATAAGGGGTATAAGAGGTATACCAGGCCGGGTTTTCAAAAACGTTGCGGATGATCGCCGCAGGCGTAGCGGTGGGGTAATACCCCATTCCGATAAACGTGCGCAATGGCCGGTTTTTGGCGGCGATTCCGCGGATGTGGGCGGCGAATTCATATTCGGTCATTCCCTCCGCCGGCAGCCCGAGCGGCTGTGTAAGTCGGATCGGAGCGGGCACCACCTGGTCGATCAGTTCATCGACGCTTGCCGCACCGATCACTTCGAGCATTTCTTTCAATTCGGCGTCATTGGGGCCGATGTGCCGGTCTACGTATTTATCTTGTGCCATAGTCGTTCGTTATGATTTTTGGATGCACAAATGTAGCAATTTTCGGAAAATCCCTTACCGGATCGTCGCCAATCGCTCAAAAAACCGTCGGAATTACAACCGGAATGCGGCGATGACTGAAGAATCAAAGCCTTTCCATAGCTGCGTCATACCAGGCGGCGGGCGAGAAAGAGGGGTTGTATGGGTTTTCGGGCGAGAGTCGGCCCATGTCGAAAAGCCACTCGCGCAGTAACAGGCGGTAATCTTCTTCGCTTTGCCAAACCACTCTTGCCCAAAGCTCCTGTGATGTCAGTCCGGTTCCCCGCGCCAGTTGATCGCTCGCCAGACGGAACGAGTTCGTCGCCACCCGGTAACGCCGCCGGGGGTCGAACCGTGTACCGTCGGCCATTGCCGTTATCTCGATCTTGTGTCCGGGATTACGCGCCAAGTGGATGGTATACAGGATACCGGCTCCGGTGTCCATATGGTAGGCCGGCAGCGCAGGACGGATCCCGTCGGAGCCGTTGATCGTGCGTAGCAGATCGTCGCCGTTGCCCGACATCGTGACAAACCAACGGTCGGCGACGTATTCAAGGTAATTCCTGATTTCCATTCCCGTCAGTTCGGCCACCATCAAGGTGTTGGCGTAAGGGAAAAGGTCGAGTACGTCTGAAAAGTCGATCTCACCCGCCGACAGGACAACGCCGTGTGCCGACGGGGCGAAGAGCGAAATGTCGGCTCCGGTCGTTTCGAGTTGAAAACGGTGGAAAACGGCGGCATATTCCGATCCGCCCGCCAGGGGTTCTTTGGCCGGAGTGGTGTGGGTAACCGTAGCCAAAGGCGTTTTCATGAAAAAGGCCAATTCGTTTTCGTAGCCTGTCATCGCATCGACGTACGTCCGTTCGGCAGGAAGCCCGGTGATGTCGACCAACCGGGCCTTGACCTTATCCGCAGCGGTGACTTCGAGCATACCGGCATACCGGCCCGTAACACCGGGGTTGACCAACAACACCCGTCGTTTGTCCGCGTCTTCCACTTTCAGAACTTCGGGCCTCAGTCCCGCCGGCGTCGCTATGGCGACATCGAGGCCGCAGGTAAGCGCGATCGTCTTCAATGCAACGTCCGGGTGGCAAAAAAGGCCGATGACTATGTCGGGTGATTGCGCACGCAGACGTCCGATCGACGTGTTGTTCTGCACCGGATCGTTTCCTAAGCGGGGCATTGCGATCGTCAGCCCGCCCCGGCGGATTGTTTCAGTGGTATCGTAGCCCAACAGGCTGTCGATCCGGGCCAATGCTTTGCGCTGCCGGAAAAGAGCGTAAGGAGCGGCCGTCACGTTGCCTGCATTGGCCAACGCGAAGTATTCCGGGGCGGTTTCAGCCCGGTACTCCCGGATGTAGGTGGCGGCATGGGCGAGGCTGTTGCGGTGGTAAGACCCGTTGGCCGGATCTTGGCCAAGGAGATAATATTGGTAATTGACCGTGGCGATCAGGCGCACGGGCGTCACGTCCTGCGCCCGGACGGCAGGTGCGGCAAGGAGCAGGCAGAAAAATACGGCCGGAACTTTCATCGATAACGGGGTCAGCGGCTTATGACCCCTTTGAAAAATTCGTCGAGCATCACGCCATAATAGTCGCAAAGTTCTGAAAGGGTGCCGATCGTGGTGGTGTAGACGCCCCGTTCGACCCACCCGATGTGAATATTCGAAAGTTACGGCCGTATGTCCGGCATAATGATTGTATATGTCGCTGATGGCCCGGGCATCGTCCGGTACGGCTTTTCGTATGTTCATGCGGTCAGGCGTTTTCATATTTGTACAGCTTGTCGCCGCGGCGTACCCGGTCGGGTACCGCTACCGAACAAACCGACCCTTGCAGCACTCGCTCGACCGGATCGACCTCCAACCGCAACTCATCGGCCGTAAACTCAACCACCCCCGATGTTTCGCCCAAAATCAACAACTCGTCGCCAACGGCCAACGGCGCAGCCTCCACCATAATCTCGGCCACCTCGATATTTTTGAAATAGTTGGTCACACGGCCCACGTAGATTTTTTTCTTCGTCGCACTCGACCCGTAGGCCCGGTTCCACTCGCCCAACCGTTGCCCGAGGTAATATCCGCCCCAGAACCCACGGTTGAACACTTCGCCAAGGCGTTCTTTCCATCCCGCGACCTTCTCGTCCGAAAATGTTCCGTCGGCCACGGCCCGCATCGCCTCGTCATAGCACTCGCACACCCGGCGCACATACTCGCCCGAGCGCGCCCGGCCCTCGATCTTGAGTACCCGCACCCCGGCCGCGACCACTTCGTCGAGGAAATCAATCGTACACAAGTCTTTGGGTGACATGACATACGGATTTTCAACGTCCAACTCGGTGCCCGTTTCAGCATCTGTCACCCGGTAGGCCCGACGGCAGATCTGCAGACACGCCCCCCGGTTGGCCGACCGTAGCGAATCGTGCAGGCTCAGGTAACATTTTCCGGAAATGGCCATGCACAACGCCCCGTGGGCAAACATTTCGATTTTCACCCGTTCGCCGCGCGGCCCCCGAATGTCACGGGCGGCAATCCGGTCGTAAATCTCGCGCACCTGCTTCAGGTTCAACTCGCGTGCCAACACCATCACATCGGCATATCCGGCGTAAAACGCGACTGTTTCAATATTGGAAACATTGAGTTGGGTCGAAAGATGTACCTCAAGCCCGATCGACCGGGCATAAAAAATGGCGGCCTGGTCGGCCGCGATCACCGCGTCTACCCCTTCGGCCCGGGCACGGTCAAGGATGGCGCGCATCGCCGGCAGGTCGTCGTCGTAGAGAACGGTGTTGACCGTCAGGTACGTTTTCAACCCGTGTTTTCTGCAAATCTCGACAATACGCCTCAAATCGTCCAATGTAAAATTGGCCGACGAAGCCGACCGCATATTGAGTTCGCCCACCCCGAAATAGACCGAGTCCGCCCCGCCTTGGATCGCCCCCGTCAGCGATTCGTACGACCCCGCCGGAGCCATGATCTCGATATCTTTGCGGTCGAGGGTCATCTCTCGCGGTTTTTCAGCGTGTCCGAAATTTCGCGCAGGGTGGTTTTCCGTGCGGCATCGACCGTTAAATTATCAAGAATCATCTCCGCCTGCCGGAAATAAACAAAAACCAGGTCTCGTACGGCTCTTTCGGCTCCGGTTTCGGTATAGAGGGCCCGTGTTTCTGCAATTTTTTGCTGCGGGTCGGAGCCGGGCGACCGCAACAGGCGGAGCAGGCGTTTCCGGATTTCTCCCTCGGCACGCTCCAGGGCGTGAATGAATAAAAAAGTTTTTTTACCGGCCAGGATGTCTCCGCCGATCGCTTTACCAAAAGTTTCCGGATTGCCATAGGTATCGAGCAGGTCGTCCTGCAACTGGAAAGCGAGGCCGAGGGCCACCCCGAAATCATACAGTTTTTGCGCCTCTGCTTCGGCCGCTCCGCCGATGATCGCCCCGATGCGGGCCGCCCCGCCAAGCAGCACGGCACATTTGAGTTCGATCATCCGCAGGTATTCGGATTTTGACACGTCCGTCCGCTGCTCGAAATCCATGTCGTACCGCTGCCCCTTGCACACCTCCATCGCCACCCGGTTGAAAACGGCCAACACGGCGGGCAGTACCGATGGGTCGACCTGCGACATCAGTTCGTACGCCAGGATCACCATCGCGTCGCCTGAAAGGATCGCCGCATTGGGGCTCCAACGTTCGTGAACCGTCGGCCGGCCACGGCGCAGGGGAGCGTCGTCCATGATATCGTCATGCAACAGGGTGAAATTGTGAAACACCTCGATCCCCAGTGCGGCATCGACCGCGCGCTCGGCATCCCCGCAAAAAAGATTGCAGGCGGCCAACGCCAACACCGGTCGGACGCGCTTGCCGCCGGCGGCCATCGTATAGCGAATCGGCTCGAACAGCGTGGCGGGCCCGGCCGGAAGCCCCGATTCGGCGACGGCCTGATTGATCCGGTTGGAAAGTTTTTCGAAAGATTGCATGTTGCGGATGGTTTTCACAGGGAACAAAGATAGCGATTTTCCATAGAATCGCCGCATGCCTTCTCCCTTCCCGGGGGGAAGGGATTATGGAAAACCTGTCGACCGATTTTTCTCCTCCGAACAGGAATGATTCGAAAAAATGTTATCTTTGTCAGTCTATGAAAATAGACTCGATGCGCACTGTTTTTTCCATATTTTACTGGTTGGTGATGGTCGTTTACCTCGTGGTTTACGCGGTATTCATCACAGTGGTGTGGGCGCTGACGGTGCCTTTCGACCGGCGGCGGGTGATCCTTTCGTATACCACCTGGGGCCATGCCGCCATGTTCTTTTGGTTGGCGCCGGGTTGGCGGATCAGGGTCGAAGGAGGTGAAAACCTCGATCGAAAAAAAGCCTGCGTCATGGTGAGCAACCACGGGGCGATGTTCGACATCCCGACGCTCCACGCCGCACTGTGCCTCAATGTGCGTTGGGTGGCCAAGCACGAATTGCTGAGAATGCCTTTCGTAGGCCACGCACTGATGATCCACGGCGACATTATGATCAAACGCGGCGAAGCCTCGGGCACGAAAACATTTTTTGAGAAGGGACGGAAAAACCTGGCCAACGGCGTGAGCGTGACGCTTTTCCCCGAAGGGACGCGTTCGAAAACGGGACGCGTCGGCAATTTCAAGGACGGCGGTTTTCTGTTGGCCAAGGAAGCGGGCGTGGGCATCCTGCCGATCGTGATCGACGGCACGCGCGATGCTTTCGACGGTTGGCGGCTACGGATGCCACACACGTTCCGCGTGCGGGTGCTGTCCGAAATCCCGGCCGGGGACGTGGCTGAAACCGACGTGCGAACAATGCGCAAACGGGTGCGCGAACAAATTGCCAAAGCCCTCGAAACGATGTGCCCCGACCGCTGTCCCCGAGGAGAAACGACATGAAGACCTGTTTCGCGGGCGACAGCTTGATTTACGGCCCAAGCGAGATTGATACCCTGACCCTGCCCGGAGCATCCGTTTCGTGCTGAAAGGGGGTCGGCTTTCCTCCGGCCGGAGGTTGTCGCACCGGACGGCCGTCGCAAAAACAGAAGAAAACGATTGAAACGAGATATGAGCAACCAACCCACAGACATAAACTATTCCGACGAGCACATCCGCACGCTCGACTGGAAGGAACACATCCGCCGCCGCCCGGGTATGTACATCGGCAAACTGGGCGACGGCACCTCGCCCGACGACGGGATCTATATCCTGATCAAAGAAGTGCTCGACAACTCGATCGACGAATATATGATGGGCTACGGCAAGCTGATCGACGTGACGATCGGGGACGGACAGGTCAATATCCGCGACTACGGCCGCGGTATTCCGTTGGGCAAACTCGCGGACGTGGCTTCGAAGATGAACACCGGGGCAAAATACGACTCGAAGGCATTTAAAAAATCGGTCGGGCTGAACGGAGTGGGGATCAAGGCGGTCAACGCCCTCTCGTCATCATTCTCGATTCGTAGCGTGCGCGAGGGCGATGCCCGCACGGTGTCGTTTGCCGCGGGCGAAGAAACGGCCGACGTGATGGAGAGTAATCTGGCGGATAAAAACGGCACGCAGGTGACCTTCACCGCCGACGGATCGGTGTTCGGTCCCTATGCTTACAACCTCGAATTCGTCGAGCCGATGATCCGCAACTACACCTACCTCAACGCGGGGTTGCAGATCCGCCTCAACGGCCAGACCTTCGTGTCGAAGAACGGGTTGCTCGACCTGTTGAACGAAAACCTGGGCGAAACGCCGCTCTATCCGCCGATCCATCTCAGGAACGGCGACATCGAGATCGCGATGACCCACGGCACCGGCTACGGCGAAAGCTATTACTCCTTTGTCAACGGGCAGCATACCACCCAAGGGGGGACGCACCAGGGCGCTTTCCGCGAGGCGGTCGTGAAAACAGTGCGCGAGTTTTGCCGTAAGGATTTCGATGCGTTGGACATCCGTGCCTCGATCATCGCCGCGGTGAGCGTCAAGGTCGAAGAACCGCTCTTCGAGTCGCAGACCAAGACCAAACTCGGTTCGCGCGACATGGGCCCCGAAGGGCCGACCATCCGCCAGGCCGTCGGCGATTTCCTGAAAGCGCAATTGGACAATTATCTCCACAAAAATCCGGAAACCGCCAATATTCTGCTGCAAAAGATCCAAGAGGCGGAAAAGGAACGCAAGGCGATCTCGGGTATCCAGAAAAAGGCCCGCGAGTTTGCCAAAAAGGTGAGCCTGCATAACCGCAAGTTGCGCGATTGCAAGGTTCATTTCAACGACGCCAAGGCCGAAAAGGCCGACCAGACGATGATCTTCATCACCGAGGGCGACTCGGCCAGCGGTTCGATCACCAAGAGTCGCGACGTGGCCACCCAAGCGGTCTTCTCGCTACGTGGCAAGCCGTTGAACACCTTCGGGTTGACGAAGCGCGTCGTCTATGAGAACGAAGAGTTCAATCTGTTGCAGGCCGCCCTCAATATCGAGGAGGACATGGAAAACCTGCGCTACAACAAGGTGGTGATCGCCACCGACGCCGACGTCGACGGGATGCATATCCGCCTGTTGCTGATCACTTTCTTCATCCAATTTTTCCCGGATATCATCCGGCAGGGGCACCTTTTCATTCTGCAGACCCCGCTGTTCCGTGTGCGGAATAAGAAGGAGACGCGCTACTGCTACACCGATGAGGAGCGCCAACAAGCGATCGGCGTCTTGGGCCCCAACCCCGAGATCACGCGATTCAAAGGCTTGGGAGAAATCTCACCCGATGAATTTCGCGCGTTCATCAACGAAAACATCCGCCTCGAAAAGGTGCGGATGACCAAGGAAGATCCCGTCCACGACCTGCTCGAATTCTATATGGGCAAAAACACTCCGGAACGGCAGGATTTTATCATTGACAACCTGAAGATCGAAGCCGACTACGTAGAAGAGGAAGAGGGTTTGGAAAAAGCCTCCTAACACCATAGCTGAAAAATGAACGACGAAATCATAGAGCCAGAAACACTGGAACCCGAAAACGCCTCCCTCGTGCAGGAGGAAGAATCGGTCGGCTTCGATCCCGAAACGGACGAAGCTATGGAAGCGGATGCCGAAGAGGTTGGGGTCGTCCCTGGTCGCCGTACGGCCAATTCGAAATATGCCCGCCTGACCGACGACACCTCGATGGGCCGCCACAAGTTGACGGGGATGTATATGGACTGGTTTCTGGATTACGCCTCGTACGTGATCCTCGAACGCGCCGTACCCCATCTCGGAGACGGCCTGAAACCTGTGCAACGCCGCATTCTCCACGCGATGAAGCGGATGGACGACGGCCGCTACAACAAGGTAGCCAACATCATCGGCAACACGATGCAATTCCACCCCCACGGCGACGCCTCGATCGGTGATGCGTTGGTGCAATTGGGCCAGAAGGAGTTGCTTGTCGACTGCCAGGGCAACTGGGGCAACATCCTTACCGGAGACGGCGCCGCCGCCCCGCGTTACATCGAGGCGCGCCTTTCGAAGTTCGCCCTCGACGTGGTCTTTAATCCCAAGACCACGGAATGGATGCTTTCCTATGACGGGAGAAACCAGGAACCGGTGACCCTGCCGGTAAAATTTCCGTTGTTGTTGGCGCAGGGGGTCGAGGGAATCGCTGTCGGCCTGGCCTCGAAAATCCTGCCGCACAATTTTTTTGAGTTGATCGACAGCGCGATCGCCCATCTCAAGGACGAGCCGTTCACTCTGTATCCCGATTTCCCGACCGGCGGCCTGATCGACTGCTCCCGCTACAACGACGGTATCCGTGGAGGAGCCGTGAAGGTCAGGGCCCGCATCGAAAAAATCGACAGGAAGACGCTTTCGATCACCGAAATCCCTTACGGGCGCACGACCGCCTCGGTCATCGAGTCGATCGTCAAAGCCAATGACAGAGGCAAGATCAAGATCAGGCGCGTCGATGACAACACGGCCGCCGCGGTCGAAATCCAGATCCAACTGGCCCCCGACGTGTCGTCAGACAAGACGATCGACGCCCTGTACGCTTTTACGGATTGCGAGGTGTCGATCTCGCCCAACGCATGTGTGATTTATGCCGATAAACCTCACTTCATCGGCGTGAGCGAAATCCTGCGCCGCAGCGTCGACCACACGAAAGACCTGCTGCGCCAGGAACTTGAAATCCGTTTGGCAGAACTGGCCGAAGACTGGCACATGTCGAGCCTCGAAAAAATCTTTATCGAGCATAGGATCTATTCTCTTATAGAGGAGTGTACGACAAAGGAAGCCGTCTACGAAACGATCGACCGAGGTCTCGACCCTTTCAAAAAACTGTTGCGCCGCGCCGTCACCCTTGAGGATATCGTCAAACTGACCGAGATCAAGATCATGCGCATCTCGCGCTTCGACGCATTCAAGGCCGATGAGCATATTCGCTCGGTGGAAGAGGAAATGAAGCGCACTCGCGGAAACCTCGAAAAGTTGGTCGAATACGCGATCGCCTACTACACCCGCATCCGCGACCGCCACGGCAAAGGCCGTGAACGCAAGACCGAACTGCGTGGCTTCGATACGATCGAGGCCGCCAAGGTGGTGGTGGCCAACGCCAAACTCTATGTCAACCGTGAAGAAGGCTTCTTCGGGATGGGCAACCAGATGAAGAAAGACGAATTTGTGTGCGATTGCTCGGATATCGACGACATCATCGTTTTCACGAAGGACGGCCGCTACATTATCACGAAAAGATCCGATAAGGCGTTCTTTGACAGGAATATACATTACATCGGCGTATTCAAAAGGAACGACGACCGCACGATCTACAACGTCGTCTACCGCGACGGCAGGAACGGTGGGATCTACATGAAACGCTGCGCGATCATGGGCATTACCCGCGACCGCGAGTACGACATGACCAAGGGCACGCTCCGGAGCGAAATCCTTTACATGAGTGTCAATCCCAATGGCGAGGCCGAGGTGCTGAAAGTGTACTTCAAGCCGCGTCCGAAGCTTAAAAAACTAATCGTCGACCTCGACTTCAGCGAGTTGGCGATCAAGGGCCGCCAGTCGCAGGGCAACCTTTTCTCACGCTACGGCATCCACAAGATCGTCCTCAAGGAGAAAGGTGCGTCGACCCTCGGTGGCCAAAACATCTGGTACGACGAGGACATCCGCCGCCTGAACGCCGACGGCCGCGGCGGCTTGTTGGGCGAGTTCTCGGGCAACGACCGCCTGATCGTCATCACCTCGCGCGGAGGGTACTACACGACCGGTTTCGATGTGGGCCAACATTTCCCCGGCGACACGATGATCGTCGAACGCTACGAACCGCAAAAGGTCTACTCGGTCACCTATTACGACGCCGAGCAGCAATACCATTATGTCAAGCGCTTTAGGGCCGAGGCCGCCGACCGGATGCAGAACTTTATCGACGAGAATCCCAACTCCTACCTGATCGAGATCAACAGCGACGATTATCCGCAGTTGCTCGTTGCGTTTGCCGGCGAGCACGGCGTGCGTCCGCCGGAAGCGATCGACGTCGAAGCCTTTATCGGCGTCAAGAGCCACCGGGCCAAGGGCAAGCGCGTGACCAACCATGCCGTCGAATCGCTGAAATTCATCGCCCCGCTCGACAAGAGTCCCTCTCCTTCGGAAGAAGGAGTTTCAGGAATAATCGGAAATGAAGAAATTGCAAGCGCAGACAAGGCCGCCGCGACGTCTGCCGCCGTCGTTTCCGTGCCGGCCCCGGAACCCAAAGTCCTTCACGAAGTGGAGTTTGAAATCGACCCCGCTTCGCGCAAACCGGCCCGACAACCGAAAAACGTGCCCGCGAAGGAACCTGCCGTTGCGTCCGCCACTTCACCGGCACCAACAACCACTTCTGCGTCTTTCCCTGCACCGGTTTCCGAAACCTTACCTCCTCCGGCCGACGAAGGACCCGACGGCCAGATGGCCCTGTTCTAAAACCGACCGGCGATGCGAATCTTCCTGATGGGATATATGGGCTCCGGAAAGACCACGGTCGGAAAGCCGTTGGCCAGGCAATTGGGACTGGAGTTTGTCGACATGGATCATGTTATCGCCGATCGCCACGGCAGGTCGGTCAATGAAATCTTTTCGACATTCGGCGAAGCGCGCTTCAGGGAGATTGAACGTGAAATCCTGGGTGAGTTGCTGACCCGTGACAACATCGTGGTGTCGCTTGGCGGCGGCACACCTTGCTTTTTTGATAATCTCGAACGGATCAAAACCGCCGGAGTGACCGTCTACCTTCAAGCGGGGGTCGAAACCCTCGCCCGCCGCCTCGAACATGGCAAGGCCCGCCGCCCGTTGCTGCGCGACAAAAGCCCCGAAGAACTTTTCGATTTTATCCGCGACTCATTGGCGATCCGTGAGCAGGTCTATTCGCAAGCTGCCGTCATTGTCGGCTGCGACGGCTACAGCGATATGCAGATTGTCGATAAAATTGCCGCGGTGCTGCGCCTCCCGCCCCAACCGCAGGTAGTGGTGTATTCCTGATGCATCCTGCACAGGGGTTTTTCAAAGCAGGGTTTTGCATCGCAGAGCCGGTTTCCCGAAAAATTTCCGGAATTATCCCAAATAGAAATAACCCCCGCCTTTTGTGCAGAATAATTGCAGGGGGTTCGGGAAAGCGGATTTTTTTTGTTAATTTTGTGAAAAATATAGTGGATATGCTCCAACGAGAACAGATAGACTTCCTGCTAGCAAACGCCTATAACGCGGCCATCCGTGCCGGAGCCAAAATCCTGGACATATACAACCACGAGGAAGATTTCCATATCAACCTCAAATCGGACTCCACGCCGATCACCGTCGCAGACCGTGCCGCCCACACCCTGATCAAAAGCTACCTGGGCAAAACCCGGATCCCGCTGATGAGTGAGGAGGGACGCCATATTCTCTATGAAGAACGCGGCAACTGGGATCTGTACTGGCTCGTTGATCCGTTGGACGGCACCCGGGAGTTCATCAAGCGCAACGGTGAGTTTACGGTCAATATCGCCCTGATGGTCGACAACCGGCCGGTGATGGGAGTGATTTACTATCCGTGCTTTGAAAAGATCTATTTTTCGGATCCCGAACGCGGGGCGTTTCGCAAAGAGAATATTTTCCCCGATCCGGAAGCTGACTTCTCGATCGCCGGAATCTTTGACGGGGCGCAGCAATTACCGCTTGAAGACGATCCAGGCCGGCCGGTGAGCGTCGTAATCAGCCGTTCGCACCTGACGCCCGAAACGCACCGTTTCGTCGAGTATCTGCGCGAACGCTACGGCGAGGTCGAGGTGATCGAAAGCGGCAGTTCGGTCAAATTCTGCTTAGTGGCCGAGGGACGGGCCGATTTCTATGTACGCACGACGTCCACTTCGGAGTGGGACGTGGCGGCCGGCGATTCGATCGCCATGGCCACCGGCGCCCACACTCACGCGTTGGGCGACGAAAACGCACGACTCGAATACAACAAGGAAAGCCTCGAAAATCCCCGTTTCGTCTGCTGCCGCAAAGGAATAACCGTTTAACACGCCATATGGAATTACTGAAAAAGAAAAGGATCGCCTTAGTCGCCCACGACAACATGAAACGCGACCTGGCAGAATGGGTCGATTGGAACTGGGAAATCCTGCTCAAACACCACCTGATCTGCACCGGGACAACCGGCAAAATGGTGGCTGCCACCCTGATGGAAAAACGCGGCAACGAATCGGGCCGCTTCGATATCACGCTGCTCAAGTCGGGCCCGTTGGGCGGCGACCAACAGTTGGGATCGCTGATCGCCGAAGGATCGATCGATATGGTGATCTTCTTTTGGGATCCGATGATGGCCCAACCCCACGATGTGGACGTGAAGGCACTGCTGCGCCTGGCGAGCGTCTATAATGTGCCGTTGGCGCTGAACCGCTCGACGGCCGACTTCCTGATCTCCTCGCCGCTGTTCGAAGGTGAGTACATGCCTGTGGTCAAAGACTACCGCGGCTACATCGAGCGCACGCTCGAACATAAATAACCCCTGTCCGCAGCCAGGGCACCTACCGATCGTTGACAGGTTATGAGTGAATTTAATCCGAACATGCCGAGCATCTCGAACGGCAACTACTTTGCCCTGCCGTTTGCGCCCGAGGAGTCGGCTGTGGTGCTGTTGTCGGTGCCTTGGGACGTGACGACCTCGTACCGGCCCGGAACGGCCCGGGGGCCCGATGCGATCCTCGACGCCTCGCTACAACTCGACCTCTGCGATTTTCACAACCCTGCCGGGTGGCGCAAGGGAATCGGCACCCTCGAAACCGACTATACGATCCTCGACACCAGCCGCCGGCTGCGCGAAGAGGCCGAAAAAGTGATCATCCATCTCGAATCGGGCGGGACGCTCGAAGAGGAATACGTCCGCAGGAAACTGCGCCGGATCAACGAAGCCTCGGAGCAATTGAACGCGCACGTTTATGAAGAGGCGAAAAAATGGATGGCCCGCGGCAAACGCGTCGGCGTGGTTGGCGGCGATCACAGCGTACCCTTGGGGGCGATCCGCGCCGCGGCCGAACACGAAGGGGCGATCGGCGTGCTGCACATTGATGCCCACGCCGACCTGCGCGAAGCGTATGAAGGCTTTTCGTATTCCCATGCTTCGATCATGTACAACGTCCTGGCCGAGGTGTCCGGCGTGACGGACCTGGTGCAGGTGGCTGTGCGCGACCTGTGCGAGGAGGAGGTGAAGCGCATCGCCCTCGATGGCCGCATTGCCTGTTTCGACGACGCGGCGTTGGCGGCCAACCGCTTCAAAGGGATGACATGGGACAAGCAATGCGCCGCGATCATCGAAAAGTTGCCGCAGAAAGTGTATGTCAGTTTCGACATCGACGGCCTCGACCCGTCGAACTGCCCCTCGACCGGAACACCGGTGCCGGGCGGGATTTCATATAACGAGGCGGTTTACCTGTTGGCGCAAGTGGCGGAGAGCGGCCGCCGGATCGTGGGCTTCGACCTGTGCGAGGTGGCGCCCGATCCTCGCGGCGGCGCATGGAACGCCAACGTAGGCGCGCGCGTACTCTATAAACTCTGCAACATCCTCCTGCTGACCCCGTAACAAGACCAGACACACATCTCCGACCGATGGCCAATTTCAAGCAGAAAAAACGACTCTACCTACTCAACGGACGGACACATCATTTTATCCATAGTCAATGGGCCGGCGGCACGGTACTTTTTATTTGCGCGGTGGCCGCCATTTTTTTTGCCAACTGGCATATCACGGCCGACGGGTTCCGCCACTTTTGGGAACAGAGACTGACCATCGGACTTGAGGATTTCAACCTCTCGAAAACGCTCGAAGAGTGGATCAACGACGGGTTGATGGTGCTCTTCTTCTTTGTCGTCGGGTTGGAGATCAAACGCGAGGTGATCGCGGGCCAACTCTCCTCGATTCGCCAGGCGGGGCTGCCGATCGCGGCGGCGTTGGGCGGGATGCTTTTTCCGGCATTGATCTACCTCTCGTTCAACCGGGGGACGATTTACGAGCCGGGGTGGGGGATTCCAACGGCGACCGACATCGCTTTCGCCCTCGGCGTCCTGTCTTTGTTGGGGAAGCGCATTCCTTTGTCGTTAAAGATCTTTTTGACGGCGTTGGCGATTGTCGACGACCTGGGAGCGATTTTAGTCATTGCCATCTTCTACTCGGCCCAGATCCATTGGGTGGTGTTGGCCGCGGCATTGGGCACGTTCGTCCTGCTTTTGATCCTCAACCGGTTGAAGGTGTTCCGAATGAGATACTACCTGCTGCCGGCGATCCTGCTTTGGCTGCTCTTCCTGCACTCGGGCATCCACGCCACGATTGCCGGGGTGATCATTGCGATGGCGATCCCAAGCGACGCCCGCTTTTCAAAAAAATATTTTTTGTACAAAGGGAACAACTTGCTGCGAACGTTTGCTTATGAAGACCAACCCGGAATGGGTATGTTGTCCAATGAAAAACAACAAGCGGCCGCCCGCAGCTTGTGGAAGATCGCCCGGCGCACAATACCGCCCTCGTTGCAGTTGGAATATGCACTGCACTCGACGATCGCGTTCTTCGTGATGCCCGTTTTTGCGTTGGCCAACGCCGGGGTGGTCGTCGATCTCTCGCAGGTTTCGACGTTGGTCAACAGCGAATCGGTCGGCGTTTTTCTGGGGTTGGTCGTGGGAAAACCGTTCGGCATCTTCCTTTTTTCGCTCATCGCGATCCGGGCCGGATGGTGCGTCATGCCTACGGGAGCAACGTGGGGCACGTTATTTGCGGTGGCCTGCTTGGGCGGAATCGGGTTCACGATGTCGATGTTTATCAACAACCTGGCTTTCGCCGATCCGGCGATGGTCGCCACGGGCAAGGTGTCGATCCTGCTCGGCTCGTGTACGGCGGCGCTGTTGGGATGGGCCGTGATGGCACTGACCCGCCGCTCACACCTGCACGAAAAGCCCGGCCCAAGGATCCCTTGACGCAATATATTTTCGGGCAATGACACAAAGTTCAATGTTTTTTACTACTTTTGTGCCATTGAACCGGAATTTTTCAAAACCTAACAATCGAATAATCAGATGAAAAAAGTATTGATCCTTCTCGGAGTTGCGGCCCTTTTCGTTGCGACCTCCTCGTGCGGCACCACCGCCTCGAAACCCAAATCGGAGGCCGACTCGGTCGCGTATGCCTTGGGCATCGACGTGGGTAAATGGCTCAAAGGTATGGACTCGACCGTGAATGTCAACATGTTTGCCCAGGCCATCAAGGACGTGATCGGCAACAAGGCCAAACTGACGGACGAAGACGCAATGGCGTTCCTCAATGAATATTTCATGGTACGCAAGCCCGCCAAGACCTTGGCCGAATCGGAAGCTTTCCTGACCAAGATCGAAAAGGACAACAAGAACGTGAAGAAGACCGAAAGCGGCCTGCTCTATGAAATCATCGCCGAAGGCGGTGAAAAGCCGACCAACGCGATGGATACCGTCGAAGTGAACTACCTCGGCACACTGCCCAACGGCGAAAAGTTCGACTCGTCGTATGACCGCAACGAACCGGCCACATTTCCGCTCAACGGTGTGATTCCGGGATGGACCGAAGGTCTGCAACTCGTGGGTAAGGGCGGTAAGATCAAATTGTGGATCCCGTCGGAACTCGCATACGGCGCGCAGCAGCGCAGCCAACAAATCGGCCCGAACCAGGCCTTGGTCTTTGAAATCGAACTGCTCAACGTAACGAAGGCCGCCGATACGACCACCGTGAAATAATTCTCCGGAAGGAAAAATTACGAGAAAAGGACGCCGATAAGCGTCCTTTTCTTAATTTTCGCAGCATACAGGACGCGCCTCCGGCAAATTCATGCAAGCCTGATTCGCCTTTCGGGTTTCACTTTTTTGGAGAAAAACAATTATATGCATACTTTTGCTCCGTTGTAAAGCGTCCGTTT
This sequence comes from Rikenellaceae bacterium, assembly GCA_031286025.1. Taxonomy (GTDB): domain Bacteria; phylum Bacteroidota; class Bacteroidia; order Bacteroidales; family Rikenellaceae; genus JAITVB01. The sequence continues at coordinate 247 of JAITVB010000012.1, read as the reverse complement.
TGCGTCCGGTCCGGTAGCTCAGTTGGATAGAGCATCAGATTTCTAATCTGACGGTCACAGGTTCGAGTCCTGTCCGGATCACAGGTAAAAAACAGGCTGCTGTCGGATCGACAGCAGCCTGTTTTTGTTGAAATTCTTTGATACGACAGCCCGTCGCCAGTGAACAAGCCCTCTTTCCGGATGGCCGCAAAAGAAATAACCCGTTTTTTCAACCGGTAAAAAGAGGAGATTATCCCGCAGCCTTGCA
>JAITVB010000162.1 GCA_031286025.1 Rikenellaceae bacterium | reverse complement strand
GAAGGAGGTGGCGACCGTAGTCGAAGATTTCGCTCCGCCGGTGATCGAACGAGAGAACCGCCAACGTATGATCGGGATCAACGTTACCCTCTCGGGCGCAGCCTTGAGCCAGGTGGTGGGCGGCATCCAGGAGATCATCGCCCAGACCGACATTCCCGAGGACGTGTACCTCGAAATCGGAGGGGCGTACGAAGACCAACAAGAGTCGTTTGCCGACCTGATAACGTTGCTCGTGCTGATTATCATTCTGGTTTACATCGTGATGGCTACGCAGTTCGAATCGTTCCGGATGCCATTCATCATCCTCTTCTCACTGCCCTTTGCCTTCACCGGGGTGTTCCTGGCGCTGTGGCTCACAGGCAGTTCGTTGAGCGTGATCGCCCTGATCGGTGCCATTATGCTCGTGGGGATCGTGGTGAAGAACGGGATCGTGATGGTTGACTTTACCAATCTGCTCATGGAGCGCGGCAATTCACTCTTCCAAGCGGTGATTGCCTCAGGTAAGTCGCGTCTGCGCCCTGTGTTGATGACTTCGCTCACGACCATCCTCGGGATGTTGCCCCTGGCCATCGGCTCGGGCGAAGGTTCCGAAGTCTGGCGCCCGATGGGGATCGCCGTGATCGGAGGATTGACCTTCTCGACCGTTCTGACTCTGGTCGTTGTCCCGGTAGTGTACACCATGTTCGGATCGAGGCGTATGCGCCGCGAACGCAGACGCATGCAGCGACTCTTCGAACAGAATTAATCCGCAAGCAAAGAAAAGATTATGAAAGCGATATTCATCAGCTACCACCAGGCACTCACCGAAGCGGTGATGATCATTTTGGACAAATTGCGAATCAAGGGTTTTACGCAGTGGGAGAATGTAAAAGGGCGCGGCTCGGAAACGGGCGAACCCCACTACGGCACCCACACCTGGCCTTCGCTCAATACGGCGGTACTGGCGATCGTCGACGACGGAAAGGTCGAGCCGCTGCTCGAAGCGCTCCGCAAACTCGACGAAAAGACCGGGCAGCAGGGTATTCGTGCCTATGTTTGGGACATCGTGAACCAGATGTAAATTTCTTCCTCGCATGTTGTCGGGGCCGCGCCTTTCGGTGCGGTCCCGGCTTTTTATATTTTTTGTCCATGCAAGGTCAAAATTCCGGGTGCCCGGAGGCACTTTTTTATTCATTGGTGCAACGTTTCGGCCGATTGCCGCATCTTGATAAAAACGCGAACCGAACCGACCTGCATGTCGATACACGAAGGATCTGTGAGCGTGTTTTAAAATTCGTACCGTGAAACTGTTTTTTTAAGATTTGCCCATGAAACCCGACAAACTGTATTTTGCGATGGCCGCTCTGGCCGCGGCGTTCCTGATGACCTCCTGCCTCGACAGCGTCGACGGCGTTTCGGGATCTTTCTCGTATGACGGGGGAAAATACGTGATCAACGATGCCAAATACGGCTATAACTCGTTCCATCTGGGCAGCTACGGCCAGTACATCGATCTCTATGTGCCCGAGGACGGGAAAACCGTCGAACTGATTCCCGGCAATGAGAAAAAGTGGTCGGTGAGCATCAACCTCGAAGACCTCGTGCTCTCGGCCGACAATACCAACCCCGGCGACGTTGTCGACGGGCGGATCACTTGGCGCCGCTCGGGCTACGACTATTTCGAAGTGTCGTTCGATATCCGCCTCGAAAGTGGGAAACGTCTGTTGGGTGGTTGCAGCGGGATCTTCCCGGTGGCGGTTGTCGACTGACCGGAGCGCTCACGCGCTCAGACTGAAAAACCGATATGGCTTCTCTGTTCCGGCCCGGTTTTTATGCACCGAGGATTAATCTTCCATGATATATCCCGTGGGCGGCAACTTGGGTTGCCGCCTGTTTTTTTGTAGATTTACCCCCGTTCGCTGATCTTTTCGAGCCGGTCGCGTTCGAGGATTTTGATGCGTTTCCCGATGAGCGCGATTATACCTTCCGATGAAAAGGCCGACAGGGTGCGGATGGCGTTCGAGGTGGTCATCGATGAGAGTTGACCCAGGTCTTCGCGCGAGAGCGAAACGGCCAACAGACCATCGGGGGTCAGGCCATAGAGGTCGATCAGGAAGAGCAGCGAGTCGGCCAACCGTCCACGTACATATTTCTGGGTGAGGGCCACCGTGCGGATATTCGAAAACCCGAGTTCGCTTGCGATCGCCCGCAGGATATGCAGGGCCACCTCACCGTTTGATCGCACGATTCGGGAAAAGGCCGCCTTCCCGATAAACCCGATCACGCTCGTGTCGAGCGCTTTGGCCGAAAAGCGGTAGTTTTCGCCGGCGAACAGGGCGCGGTAGCCCAGAATGCCGGTCGGCTTGACCAGACGGATGATCTGGCTGCGGCCCGTCACCCCGGCTGTGACCACTTTGGCGCTGCCATGCAACAAACATAGAAACCCTTGCGGTGTGTCGCCCTCACGGTAGATGAATCCGTTCTTACGGACGGTTTGAAGTTGGATTTCGGATTTGATCGTGCGAATCAACTCTTCACCCAGACCGGGGAAGAGGGTGAAGAACAGATCCTTGTATTCCGCTTCCTGTACAGCGGTGGTGTTGACGGGTGTTTTGGCCATCGACGGCGAGAGAGTGTTTTTAACAAAGATAATGATTTATGCTTGACGGCATGAAAAATGCGGCGCATCCAGTCTTGTACGCCGCATTTTTTCTATTATTGTCTATGCAAAGTAAAGTTCCGAGTGCCGGGAGGCCATTCGAAGCAAAGTCAAAATTCCGGGTGCCGGGAGGCACCGAACCACAGTCCTTGCGACCGCAACACCTGCTCGATCACGTCGCGCACGCAGCCCCGTCCGCCGTTGCAGCCCGACACGTAGCGCGATATGCCGACGATCTCTTGTGCTGCGTCGGCCGGGCATACCGGAAACCCGACCCGCACCATCGGCTCCAGATCGGGAATATCGTCGCCCATATACAGGGTCTCCTCATAGCGCAGGCCGTGTTTGGCCATAAATTCGTCCATCGCCCGCAATTTTTCGTGACACTTCGTGTATATGTCC
>JAITVB010000151.1 GCA_031286025.1 Rikenellaceae bacterium | reverse complement strand
CCGTGGGAACCTTTTTCGGACTGTGGATCAGTTACGGAACAAATATTCCTGCCGGGGCGGCGGCGATCCTCGTGTTGGCGTTGGGCCTCGGCGGGGTGAAACTGGCGCAACGGCTGCGGGTCGGACAACGAAAACGGGAAGGTTGTCCAAATCAAATATAATTCGTAATCCCACCAAAATTTTATACCTTTGTCCATCCCAAAAACACGGTTATGTCGGAATTCAAATACCAGGAGCCTTTCCCGCTCCGGAAAGACGAAACGCAGTACCGTCTGCTGACCAAGGATTATGTGTCGGTCACCGAATGCGACGGACGGAGAGTCCTCAAAATCGAGCCCAAAGGGCTCGAATTGCTCTCGAAGGAAGCATTCGCCGACGTGTCGTTCTACCTGCGCTCGGCCCACCTGCAAAAAGTGGCCGACATTCTGAACGACCCCGAAGCGAGTGACAACGATAAGTTTGTGGCCTACACGATGTTGGTCAACCAGGTGGTGGCGGCCGAGGGCGAACTGCCCACCTGCCAGGATACCGGCACGGCGGTCGTGATCGGCAAAAAAGGCGAAAACGTCTACACCGGTGCCAACGACGCTGAAGCCCTCAGCCGCGGGGTATACGAAACTTACCGCGACCGCAACCTGCGCTACTCGCAGGTGGTGCCTTTCACGATGACCGACGAGAAGAACACCGGCACGAACCTGCCGGCCCAGATCGACCTCTACGCTGCCGAAGGCAACAAGTACGAATTCCTGTTCCTGACCAAGGGCGGCGGATCGGGCAACAAGACGTTCCTCTATCAACAGACGAAAGCGTTGCTGAACGAGGAATCGCTCACGAAGTTCATCAGGGAAAAAATAAAGGACCTCGGGACGTCGGCCTGCCCGCCCTACCATCTGGCGGTGGTGATCGGCGGCACTTCGGCCGAAGCGTGCCTGGCGACGGTCAAAAAAGCGTCGGCCGGATACCTCGACACATTGCCCACGTATGGCAACGAGGGGGGACAAGCGTTCCGCGATGTGGAATGGGAAACCAAGATCCTGAAAATTTGCCAAGAAAGCGGCGTGGGGGCACAGTTCGGCGGTAAATACCTGGTACACGATGTGCGGGTCGTCCGTCTGCCCCGTCACGCGGCCTCGTGCCCGGTGGGTATCGGGGTAAGTTGCAGCGCCGACCGCAATATCAAAGGCAAGATCTCCGAAGAGGGTATCTTCCTCGAACAACTCGAAAAGAATCCCGCCCGCTTCCTGCCGAAAGAGGCGCCGAATATGAAGCCGGCCGTCGAAATCGACATGGATATCGGAATGGACCACCTGTTGAAAGAGTTGACGAAATATCCGATCAAAACCCGTCTCAACCTTAAAGGTACGCTGATCGTAGCCCGCGACATCGCCCACGCACGGATCAAGAAGATGATCGACGAAGGGAAACCTATGCCCGACTATTTCAAAAAGCATCCGGTCTACTACGCCGGGCCGGCCAAAACGCCGAAAGAGATGCCCTCGGGCAGCTTCGGGCCGACGACTGCGGGCCGTATGGACTCGTATGTCGGCCTGTTCCAGAGCCTCGGCGGCTCGATGGTGATGGTTGCCAAGGGCAACCGAACCCAAGGCGTGACCGACGCCTGCCGACAGTATGGGGGTTTCTACCTCGGATCGATCGGCGGGCCCGCTGCCATTCTGGCCAAGGACAGCATCAAATCGGTCGAAGTGGTCGATTTTCCCGAACTCGGCATGGAGGCCGTCCGCAAGATCTACGTCGAAAATTTCCCCGCGTTCATCATCGTCGATGACAAGGGCAACGACTTCTTTGCAGCATTATAAACCGTATACAGAAACAACCATGGGAAGAGCCTTCGAATACCGCAAAGCGACCAAAATGAAACGGTGGAGCAACATGGCCCGCACCTTTACCAAAATCGGAAAACAGATCGCCATCGCCGTCAAAGCCGGCGGCCCCGACCCCGATAACAACCCCGCCCTGCGCGCCTGCTTCGCCAACGCCAAAGCGGCCAACATGCCCAAGGAGAATATCGAACGCGCCATCAAAAAGGCATCGGGACAGGAAGCCGCCGACTACAAGGAGATCACCTACGAAGGCTACGGCCCCCATGGCATCGCTATCGTCGTCGAGGCGGCCACCGACAACAACACCCGCACCGTGGCCAACGTGCGCAGCTATTTCACCAAGCACGGCGGATCGCTCGGAACCTCCGGCAGCCTCGATTTCCTCTTCGACCGCAAATGCTTCTTCAAGATCACCAAACCTGCGAATTCGGATATCGACGAACTCGAACTCGAACTCATCGACTATGGCGCCGAAGAAGTATTCGCCGAAGACGATGAGGTCGCCATCTACGGCACCTTCGAATCCTACGGTAAAATCCAAAAATTCCTCGAAGAGAAAGGCTGCGAAATCACCACCGGCGAATTCGTGCGCCTGCCCGTCGACACCAAGGAGGTCACCGAAGAACAACGCGCATCTATCGAAAAGCTCCTCGACAAATTCGAAGACGACGAAGACGTAACGAACGTCTTCCACAACATGAAAGAAGCGGAGTAGCGGTTCGGGAACGCCTTTTTATAAAAATTTTCGGGCGAAATTCGATCGGCCGAAATAATTATTGATTGAGCCTGCGGGGACATTAGTTGGCGACAAGTGTGAAAATCGTAAGGGCCGAAAAGTTTTCGGCCCTTACTTATTTATATCCGTCCTTGAGAGAACGGTGTTCGAGACAGGCGCAAGCCTTTTTGCCCCTGTGAACCGGAAGATCAGAACCGGTATCCCGCTCCGATTTGAACCACACTGTTCTTGTTTTCGAGGCCTTCGTACATTTTGGTCATCCCGGCGAGGAAACGGATACCGATATCGAAACCGCCGTTGAATTTATAGGAAACGCCCACGCCCAACGATGCATCGAACTTTTTCAGACCGTCGTGATCGTAAATGTTCACAGCATCGCCGTCATCTATATATTTCGCGCTGATCAGGTATCCCAACTGGGGGCCGGCGTCGATACTGAAGCGGCGCGCCTGACCGGTATAAAATTTGAACATCAGCGGAACGTTGATGTAATCGAACTTGTCCAAGACACCCTGTGATTCACCTCCCTGCGTCGAATAGAGCAGTTCGGGTTGGAAATCGACCATGCGGGCGATCTGGGTTTCCATGAAGAATCCCAGGTGGACCCCGACGCGCGATTCTGTCGATCCACCATCGTCCCCACTTTCCGAGGCGAGGTTGAGGCCGCCCTTGACGCCGAATTGGGGTTGGTTTTGCGCGAACGCGCCTGCGGTGATCAGCAGTGCCGCTGCCAAAAGAAAAAGTTTTTTCATGTTTTAAAAGTTTAAGTGTTAGTAAAAAGGTGAATGG
>JAITVB010000066.1 GCA_031286025.1 Rikenellaceae bacterium | reverse complement strand
GGCCGAGTTCAAAAGGTTCGAGCGTGAACTCAGCCTGGGTGACGTCATCACCGTAGACCAGTTTATCGAAAACGACTGGGTCGACGTGACGGGCGAATCGAAAGGTAAAGGCTTTCAGGGCGTTGTGAAACGCCACGGCTTTGCCGGCGTCGGTGGTCAGACCCACGGTCAGCACAACCGGCAACGCAAGCCGGGTTCGTTGGGTGCATCCTCTTACCCCTCGCGAGTGTTCAAGGGGAAACGACTCCCGGGACAGACCGGAGGCGAACAGGTGAAGGTAGTGAATCTGAAAATCCTGAAAATCATTCCCGAAAGCAATCTCCTTCTGGTGAAGGGTTCGATTCCGGGGGCAAAAGGGTCTTACTTATTAATTGAAGATTAGTCATGGAATTAGCAGTATTGAACATTACGGGCAAAGAGACCGGCAAGAAGGTCACCCTGGCCGACGCGGTGTTCGGCATCGAGCCCAATGACCACGCGATCTACCTCGACGTGAAACAGTACCTGGCCAACCAACGCCAGGGTACGCATAAGGCGAAACAACGCAGCGAAATCAACCGCACCACCAGGAAGCTCAAGAAGCAGAAAGGTACCGGCGGCGCACGCGCAGGCAGTATGAAATCGCCGTTGTTCGTAGGTGGAGGCCGCGTATTCGGTCCCGTGCCCCGCGACTATAGCTTTAAACTCAACAAGAAACTAAAGCAACTCGCCCGCAAGAGCGCTCTCACCTACAAGGCCCGGAACGAAGCGATCACCGTGGTGGAGGATTTCACGATCGACACCCCGAAGACGAAGGAATTCATCAAAATCGCAGGCAACCTGAACTTGGGCGACAAGAAGATCCTGGTGATCCTGCCCGAATCGAATCCGGGTGTGGTGCTCTCTTCGCGCAATCTCCAGAAAGTGAAAGTGGTGTTGGCAGAAAACGTCAACACGTATGACGTGATGAACGCCGCCGGCCTGCTCGTTACCGAAAAATCGGTGGGCGCGATCAACCAAATGTACGGATTATAGAAAACGAAGCAATGGAAATACTGATTAAGCCGATTTTAACCGAGAAAATGACGATTCAGGGCGAAAAGCTGAACCGTTACGGTTTCGTTGTTGACCCGCGGGCCAACAAATTGCAGATCAAGTCAGCCGTTGAGGCGATGTACGGCGTGGTGGTGACCGAGGTCAACACCGCCAACTACGCAGGCAAATTCAAAAGCCGCTACACCAAGTCGGGCCTGCTGACGGGTCGTTCCAATAACTTCAAGAAAGCGACCGTGACCCTGAAAGAGGGCGACAAGATCGATTTTTACTCTAATATCTAAGAGAGATGGCAGTAAAAAAGTTTAAACCCATAACGCCGGGTACCCGGCACAAAGTGATCGGTACGTTTGACGACGTGACTTCGTCGACACCTGAAAAATCTTTGCTTCGTCCCCTGAAGAACTCGGGCGGGCGCAACAACTCCGGCAAGATGACCGTACGCTATCTCGGCGGCGGCCACAAACGGATGTACCGTCTGATCGACTTTAAACGGGAAAAGGACGGGATGGCCGCCGTGGTGAAAACCATCGAGTATGATCCCAACCGTTCGGCCCGTATCGCCCTGGTAAGTTATGCCGATGGCGAAAAGCGCTACATCGTGGCCCCCAACGGGCTGCAGGTAGGCCAACGTATCGTCAGCGGCCCAGGCTCGGCGCCCGAAGTGGGCAATACACTGCTCCTCTCCGAGATCCCTCTCGGAACAGTTGTACACAACATTGAACTCTACCCCGGTCAGGGTGCCGTGATGGCCCGCTCGGCCGGTACCTACGCACAGCTTCTGGCGCGTGAAGGCAAATACGCTATCATTAAACTTCCTTCGGGCGAAACCCGGATGGTGTTGGTTACCTGCAAAGCGACGATCGGCGCCGTGTCGAACCCCGACCACAGCCTCGAATCGCACGGCAAGGCCGGCCGCAAGCGTTGGATGGGCAAACGCCCGCACAACCGCGGCGTGTCGATGAACCCGGTCGATCACCCGATGGGTGGCGGCGAAGGTCGTTCGTCGGGCGGACATCCCCGTTCGCGCAAAGGCCTGTTGGCAAAAGGTTACAAAACTCGTGACCCGAAAAAGACCAGCGCCAAATTCATCATTCAACGAGGGAAAAAATAATCTAAAACGAGTAGCGTAATGAGCCGTTCATTAAAAAAAGGACCTTACATCGAGCCGAAACTCGAAGGCAGAATTCTGACGATGAATGAATCGAACAAGAAGGCTGTCGTGAAGACCTGGTCGCGTGCAAGTATGATCTCGCCGGACTTTGTCGGCCACACCGTAGCGGTACACAACGGGAATAAATTTATCCCCGTCTATGTCACCGAAAACATGGTAGGCCATAAGTTGGGCGAATTTGCCCCGACGCGCAACTTCCGCGGACACAGCGGGAATAAGAAAAAATAAGTGGGTAAAAATTTGAAATTCCTGAAATAATGGGTGCAAGAAAACACGAAAGAGCCGAGAGACTCAAGGCAGAGAAGAAGCTGAAGGCCATCGCCGTGCTTCGCGATTGCCCGACCTCCCCGCGCAAGATGCGCCTGGTGGCCGACATCATCCGCGGCGTAGAGATCAATAGGGCACTGGGGATTCTCCGTTACAGCAAAAAGGAGGCCTCGATCAGATTAGAAACGTTGCTTCGCAGCGCGATCGCCAACTGGGAAAAGAAAAACGAAGGCGCCCGCCTCGAAGACAACCTGTTGTGCGTTAGCGAAATTCACGTAGACGGCGGCCGGATGCTCAAACGCGTCCAACCCGCTCCGCAGGGCCGTGCCCACCGCGTGCGCAAGCGTTCGAACCACGTGACCGTCATCGTAGATAAAATGATTGTTAAAGAAGATAAAAAAACTAAGGCAAATGGGACAGAAAGTTAATCCGATAGCAAACCGACTGGGGATCATCCGCGGATGGGACTCGAACTGGTACGGCGGTAAAGATTTTTCTGCCAAGTTGATCGAAGACGCGAAGATCCGCCGGTATCTCGACGCCCGTCTTGCCAAAGCCAGTATCTCGAAGATCATCATCGAGCGCTCGTTGAAACTCGTGACTGTGACCATCAGCACCGCCCGTCCGGGGATCATCATCGGCAAAGGCGGACA
>JAITVB010000059.1 GCA_031286025.1 Rikenellaceae bacterium | reverse complement strand
GGAAAAAGGCGCGTTGGACCAGATAAAGACCGCACGGGTAACCCGTTTCAGCGGGCCGCATCCGGCCGGCAACGTCGGTGTGCAGATCCATCATGTCGATCCGGTGGGCAAAGGCCGGTTGGTTTGGACGATGGACATCCAACACGTCGCCATCCTGGGCCGTTTCTTCCGCACGGGCAAGGCCGATTTCTCGAAGATCGTCGCCGTGACGGGTTCCGAAGTGGAATGTCCGGCCTACTACTCGGTGATCAGCGGCGCCGCGGTTAATTCCGTGTTGAGGGGCAATCTGAAAGATCAGCCGGCCATGTTGCGTCTGATCAGCGGCAACGTCCTGACCGGCCGCCGCATCACCACCAACGGCTACCTCGGTTACTATCACAACCAACTGACGGTGATCCCCGAGGGCGACCGCCACGAGTTTTTAGGTTGGATCGCCCCGCGTTTCGAGAAATTTTCGGTGTCGCATTCCTATTTCTCTTGGATCTGCCCGAGGAAGAAATACAACCTCGACACGAACCTCAACGGCGGCGTGCGTGCCTTCGTGACGACGGGCCTTTACGAAAAATACCTGCCGATGGACATCTATCCGATGTATCTGCTCAAGGCGATCCTCACGGGCAATATCACCAAGATGGAAAATCTGGGGATTTACGAAGTGATCGAAGAGGATTTCGCCCTGTGCGAATTCGTCGACCCGTCGAAGACCGATATGCAGGAGATCATCCGCCGCGGTATCGACCAGATGATCCGAGAACTTAACTAAACCGGGGACGACAGATGAAAGTACTCAGACGATACATCGACAGGATAAAGCCCGGTTTCGAGAAGGGCGGAAAGTTCGAAAAACTTCACTCGACGTTCGACGCGTTCGAGACCTTTTTGTTTGTCCCGAATACGGTAACCCGGTCGGGTTCCCATATTCGCGACGTGAACGACATGAAACGCACGATGACCGTGGTGGTGATCGCCCTGATTCCGGCGCTGCTGTTCGGGATGTTTAACGTGGGGCTGCAGCATTTCCGGGCCGCGGGAGAAGTGGCAATGGATGCGCCCTGTACCTGGAGCCTGATCTGGCAGGCTTTCTGGTACGGATTCCTGCGCGTATTGCCGATCGTGATCGTGTCCTATGTCACAGGGTTGGGCATCGAATTTATTTTTGCCCAAATCCGCGGCCACGAGGTCAACGAAGGATTTTTAGTGTCGGGGATGTTGATCCCGTTGGTGATGCCGGTGGACGTCCCGCTGTGGATGGTGGCCGCGGCTACTGCCTTTGCGGTGATCCTGGGCAAGGAAGTCTTCGGCGGTACGGGAATGAACGCCTTCAATCCGGCGTTGTTGGCCCGTGCCTTTGTCTTCTTCGCCTACACCCCTCACATCTCGGGGGACAAAGTGTGGGTCGACGGGATGACCAAGGGTGCCGGAATCATCGACTCTTTCTCCGGTGCAACGCCCCTGACCGACGCGACGAACGCCGTGGTCGAAAAAGCTTCGTCGCTCATGTGGAGCAACGGCACCGGCCCGTGGGACTGGTTCGTAGGGACGATTCCCGGCTCGATCGGTGAAACGTCGAAGATCGCCATCCTCTTAGGTGCTGTCATCTTACTGTGGACGGGCGTCGCCAATTGGCGCATCATGCTCTCGGTGGTGTTGGGCGGCCTGGGAATGGGCCTCGTCTTCAACCTGATCGGAGCCGATGCTTATATGGAAATGCCGGCTTACTACCACCTGTTGATGGGCGGTTTCCTCTTCGGTGCGGTCTTTATGGCGACCGACCCGGTGACGGCTTCACAGACCAATACCGGCAAATGGATCTACGGGGCGCTGATCGGGGCGATCGCCGTGCTGACCCGCGTGGTCAACCCGGGCTATCCCGAAGGGATGATGCTCTCGATCCTCTTTATGAACGCGTTGGTACCGCTGATCGATCACTATGTGGTGCAGGTTAGCATCCGCCGCCGCAACAAACGACTCACTTTAACCATTACCGAATAAAGAGGCGCGAAGATGAACAAGAACAGCAATGCATACATTATCGCGTACGCCTCCGTACTGGTGATTATCGTGGCCGCCCTGCTCGCCTACGCTTCGGTGAGCTTACAAGACCGGCAGAACGAAAACGTACGGGTCGAAAAGATGGGCGACATCCTCCGCTCGATCGGACAGGGGATGGACGCTGACAAGGCTCCCGATAAATATGTCTATATCAACGAACAGTATGCCAAGTACATCACCCGCTCCTACACGGTAAACACAGCCGGCGAGGTGACCGAAGGCACCGACCCGTTTGCAATCGCCCTTAACTTGAAGGAACTCTATGACGCTCCGGCCGGCCGACGCAATCTGCCGATCTTCGAAAGCAAGGACGACGGCGGGAAAGTGCTCTACATCATTCCCGTATGGGGTTCCGGCCTCTGGGGTCCGATCTGGGGCTATGTGGCGCTCGAAAGCGACTTCGATACGATCCATGGCGCGATCTTCGACCACAAGGGCGAAACCCCGGGCTTGGGCGCCGAAATCGCTACGCCGACTTTCTACGCCCAGTATAAGGGAAAAGCCCTGTTCGAAGGGGATGAGATGGTCTGCGTCACCGCCCTGAAAGGATCGGGAACTTCGGCCGGCAATCCCCATGCGGTCGATGCCATCTCGGGCGGTACGATCACTAGCCGAGCCGTAGAGAAGATGCTGCGTGACTGTATGACCGACTACGCCGTCTACTTCGAAAAGATGCGTGCCGCCGGGGCCGGAGCCGATGCCGCTTCGGGTGCAACGGCCACGGGCACGACTGATACCGCCGGCGAAACCCCCGACTCCTTAACCGTTAATTGATCGGCGTTATGGAAAACAAGAAAGAAAAAGAGCCGATGTTTTCGCTCAAGATATGGAAAGTGCTGACCTCGCCCATGGGCGAGAACAACCCGATCACGGTGCAGATCCTCGGGATCTGCTCGGCGTTGGCCGTCACGGCCAAGCTCAAGCCGGCGATCGTGATGGCGCTGTCGGTGATGATCGTCACCGCCTTTTCGAACCTGATCATTTCGGTGATGCGCAACTCGATCCCGTCTCGCGTCCGCATCATTGTACAACTGGTGGTGATCGCCGCACTGGTGATCGTGGTCGACCAGATTCTCAAAGCCTACGTGTATGACGTGAGCAAGCAGCTTTCGGTCTTCGTCGGGCTGATTATTACGAACTGTATCCTGATGGGCCGCCTCGAAGCTTTCGCGATGGCCAACAAGCCGTGGCCGTCGTTTGTCGACGGGATCGGCAACGGGATCGGCTACGGGGTCATCCTGGTAATCCTCGGAGTGTTCCGTGAAATCTTCGGTGCCGGCACCCTGTTGGGCTACCGGATAATTCCCGATGCCTGGTACATCAAGAACGGCGGTTTTTATGAAAACAACGGTCTGGTGCTCCTGCCACCGATGGCGCTCCTCTGTGTGGGCATCATCATCTGGGTGGTCAACGCGCGCAAGAAAAAGGCATAACCCCAAAGAAGAAGAAAATCCACTATGGAAAGCATACTGAACATATTTATCCGGTCGATCTTCATCGACAACATGGTATTCGCCTTCTTCTTCGGGATGTGCTCTTACATCGCCGTGTCGAAGAGCGTCAAGACCGCTATGGGATTGGGGGTGGCCGTCACGTTCGTGATGTTGATCACCGTTCCGGTCAACTACCTGCTCAACGAGTATGTACTGAGTGCAGGATCGCTCGCGTGGTTGGGTGAAAAATACGCCGACGTCGACCTCAACTTTTTGAGTTTCATTATATTCATTGCGGTTATCGCCTCCATAACCCAACTGGTCGAAATGATCGTCGAGCGTTTCTCGCCGTCGCTCTATAACCAACTCGGTATCTTCCTGCCGCTGATCGCGGTGAACTGCGCCATCATGGGAGGCTCGCTCTTCATGCAGGAACGCGAGTACGCCAATGTGGGCGAGGCTTCGGTATTCGCTCTCGGCTCGGGGGTGGGTTGGTGGTTGGCGATCGTGATGATGGCCGCCATCCGTGAGAAGATCGAATACTCGGCCGTGCCCAAACCGCTGCAGGGCGTGGGCATCACGTTCATCATCACCGGTCTGATGGGGATTGCGTTTATGACCTTCCTCGGCATTCAGTTGTAGCACGTAAAAAAGAATCATTGCTATGGGATTTATACTGACAATATCGATAGTGGCTTTTCTGGCGGTGACCCTGCTGTTGGTCGTCGTGCTGCTCTATGCCAAAAATAAATTAGTACCTTCCGGCAACGTGACGATCGACATCAACGGCGGCGAACGCTCGCTGACCGTTGCCCAAGGCGACACGCTGCTCACCACGCTCTCGGCCAACGGCATTTTCCTGCCTTCGGCCTGCGGGGGGGGCGGGTCGTGCGGGATGTGTAAATGCCAACTCCTTGAGGGAGGCGGCGAGATCCTGCCGACCGAAGTCAACTTCTTCACACGCAAACAACAACAGGAACACTGGCGCCTGGGGTGTCAGGTCAAGGTGCGCGAAAACCTCCGGATTCACGTCGAAGAAAGTGTGCTCGGGGTCAAGAAATGGGAATGCGAAGTGGTTTCCAACAGAAACGTTGCGACCTTTATCAAGGAATTCGTCGTAAAACTGCCCGAAGGCGAAAATCTGAAATTCCGCTCGGGCGGCTACATCCAGATCGACATTCCGAAATACGAAGGGATCAGGTTCCCGGATTTCGACATCGATAACGAATACCGCGAAGATTGGGACACGATGAAAATGTGGGAACTGACGACCAACAACCCCGAACCCACTTTCCGCGCCTATTCGATGGCCAACCACCCGGCCGAGGGCAATGTGATCATGCTCAACATCCGCATCGCCACCCCACCCTGGGACCGTACCGCAGGCGGCTTTATGAAAGTCAACCCCGGCATTTGCTCGTCCTACATTTTCTCGCGCAAACCGGGCGACAAGGTAACGATATCCGGCCCCTTCGGCGAATTCTTCGTCAAGGACACCCCGAATGAAAAAATGTTCATCGGCGGCGGCGCCGGAATGGCCCCGATGCGCTCCCATATTTTCCACCTGTTCCAAACGGAAAAAACCAACGTCCCGGTTACTTTCTGGTACGGCGCCCGTTCAAAACGTGAAATTTTCTATGAAGAGCAATTCGAAGCCATCGAACGCGATTTCCCGAATTTCAAGTTCAACATCGCCCTCTCCGAGCCCAAGCCCGAAGACAACTGGAAAGGTTCCGTCGGCTTCATCCATCAGGTCATCTTTGACGAATACCTCAAAAACCACGAGGCTCCCGAAGACATCGAGTATTACCTCTGCGGCCCCCCGATGATGACCGCCGCCGTCACCAGGATGCTCGACAACCTCGGCGTCCCTGCCGAAAATATCATGTACGACAACTTCGGCGCATAAGCGCCGGGATGTTGTGTCCGGCTTCGACCGCCGCGTTTTATAAACGCGGCGGTCGAGAATCTTTCGGAAACCTTACTGGATCCGACCAAACCCGGCATTCAAAAGAGAGCGTACGGGACGGCATTTGTTTGGCGGGTTGGGTGAGAAACAGTATTTTTGTTCGATGATTGACTTTTTTCGGGAGATTTTTGAGTACCGGTTTTTGTCGAATGCGGTCATCGCCTGCTTGTTGGCGGGAGTCGCGTGTGGCATTGTGGGTACTTATATCGTCAGCCGGCGACTGGTATTTCTGGCGGGAGGAATTACACATGCTTCGTTCGGAGGGATCGGGATCGCCTATTATTTAGGAATGAATCCGATTTTCGGGGCACTGGCCTTTGCCCTGCTTTCGGCGACGAGTATGGAGGCGATGAGTGGGCGGGGCGGCAGTCGCATCCGTGAAGATTCGGCGATCGGCATCCTTTGGTCGTTGGGGATGGCGGTTGGGATTCTGTTTGTTTTTCTCACGCCGGGCTATGCTCCCAATCTGATGAGTTTCCTGTTCGGGAATATTCTCACGATTACGACCACCGACCTGTGGACGATGGCCGGGCTCGACATTGTGCTGTTGCTTGCATTGGCTTTCTTTTACCGGCCGATCCTATACATCGCTTTCGATCGCGAGTATGCCGCCACGCAGGGGGCGCCGGTGCAGGTTGTGGGCTACGGGATGATGCTTCTGACCGCGACAGCGATCGTGCTGTCGATCCGGTTGGTGGGGATCGTGCTGCTGATTTCGTTACTGACGATTCCGCCGGTGACGGTCAACAGTCTCACCCGTTCCTACGGACGTATCACCGTGTGGTCGGCCGTCATTGCCGCCGTGGGAA
>JAITVB010000040.1 GCA_031286025.1 Rikenellaceae bacterium | reverse complement strand
ATAAAGACCTCAACGGGTAAGAACGGCCAGGGAGCGACGCCCGGCGCCTTCCTGACAATGTGTCTGGCGGTACGGGATTTTTTTGACGCTACGGGTCGGCGCGTCGGCATAAAAGCGGCCGGTGGACTGAAGACCTCGGGTGACGCCATTCGTTATTATGCCATCGCCCGAGAGGTACTCGGCGAAGCATGGCTTACCCCGGAATTTTTCCGGCTTGGAGCCAGTGACTTAGCCAACAGCCTGTTGCTCGCAATCGAAAACAAAGAGGTTTTTTATTATTGAGAGCGTTGCATCCCTCCCGTCGCGTACGATTAGGATATGATCGCCGTTTTCATCGTCAGAAGCAACCGGAGTTATCCCAACAATGGGTGCAAAGCTCGCTCTTCGGCAATCCGATCGCTTCGACCATATCTCCGAGGTGTTGGAAACGGAGCGAGTCGAGGCCGACATACCGGCGCATCACTTCGACCATCTTTTTGTATCGGTCGGTTTCCGGATCGGCATACTCCCGCAAGATCTCGTCCGAAAAATCATCGCATCCCTCCAAGTCGCGAATAATGCGGCGGGTATAGAGGTCGAACGATGAGCGCGACGACGAGAAGTTCAAAAAGTTACACGGAAAGATCAGCGGCGGACAGGCGATACGCATATGAATTTCCTTCACGCCCGATTCGCGCAGTTTTACGACGTTGTCCTGCAACTGCGTTCCCCGCACGATTGAGTCGTCGAGAAAAATGATCCGCGCCCCGCACGTCAGCGCCTGGTTCGGGATGAGTTTCATCCTGGCCACCAGGCTGCGCATATTTTGGTTTTGCGGCATAAAACTGCGGGGCCAGGTAGGCGTGTATTTCACAAAGGCACGCTTATAAGGTTTGCAGGCCTGATTGCTGTAACCGATCGCATGGCCTACGCCCGAGTCGGGAATGTCGGCCACGAAATCGTATTCATTCATGTCGTCGCGCCGCGCCAGTGCCGCCCCGCAGCGATAACGGGCCGCCTCGACGTTGATTCCTTCGTAGTACGACGACGGATAGCCATAATACACCCACATGAAGGCGCAAATCTGGTTCTTCGGCCCCGGTGCAACGACTGTCTTTACTTCATCGGCCGTAATGAATACGCCTTCGCGGGGTTTCAAATCGCGCACGAGCGTATAGTCGAGGTTGGTGAACGAAGAACTTTCAGTCGCCACCACAAATCCGTCGGTATTGCGTCCCAACACCACCGGCGTGCGGCCATACTTGTCGCGCACGGCATAGAGGCCCTTGTCGGTCAGGATCAACATACTGCACGACCCTTTAACGATATTGTGCACCTCTTCGATCCCCTCCTCGAACGTATTGGCCAAGCTGATCAAGATCGCCACCAACTCCGTGGGGTTGATCTTCGAGCCCGACAATTCGGCGAAATTGATCCGTTTCTCCAGTAATTTCTCCGTGATCTCGTCAAGGTTGTCGATGCGTCCGATCGTCACCAATGCAAAACGCCCCAGATGGGACGTCAGTGTAATGGGTTGCGATTCGGTGTCGCTGATCACTCCGACGCCGATCCTGGCACCTGCGAAGCGGTCGAGTTCCGGTTCGAATTTGTTTCGGAAATAAGCACTTTCGAGGCTATGGATCGACCGGATGAACAGTTCGTTGGTATAAAACGCCATTCCCGCGCGCTTGGTGCCCAGGTGGGAATGGTAATCCGTCCCGTAAAAAACATCCGAAACACACTCTCTCTTCGAAATACAACAAAAAAAACCGCTCATCTTTTCATCTTGTTTTAAATAAGTTGTCGCGCTGAATTCAACGCAGTTTATTGCTGATCAAGTGAATGAACTCCTCGCGTGTCTGCATCTGCGAAAGGAATACGCCCGTGAATGCCGACGTGGTGGTCGTCGAATTTTGTTTCTGAATGCCACGCATCTGCATGCAGGTGTGCGACGCCTCGATCACCACGGCCACCCCCATCGGGTTGAGCGCGCGTTGGATACAGTCGCGGATCTGGACCGTCAGCCGTTCCTGCACTTGCAGGCGCCGGGCAAAGACTTCGACCACGCGGGCGATTTTGGACAGGCCCGTGATATGGCCGTTGGGGATATAAGCCACATGGGCCTTGCCGATAAACGGCATCAGGTGGTGTTCGCACAGCGAGTAGAGTTCGATATCCTTGACGATCACCATTTGCCTGTATTCTTCCCTGAATTTGGCCGATAAGAGAATTTCTTCCGCGTCCTGTCCATAGCCGCTAACGAGAAAACCCATCGCTTTGGCAACGCGTTCCGGGGTCTTCTGCAAGCCTTCGCGCGCGGGATCTTCGCCGATCAACTTCAGAATTTCACCGTAGTGAAACATCAGCTGTTCTGTCTTGAGATCGTTGTACGACTCTTCCCCGCGATAGTTTTCGATGGAATCTTTTTCCGGCATAATGCGTTTGTAAACTGCAAAGGTAGTTTTTCTGTTCGATTTTGAAAAGAATTTCGGAGTATGCCGCCCAACTTTTTCCCTGATAAAAAAAGTTGCACTCCACGTGTCACCACGCCAGTGGCGGGGGAACTCACGAAACGCAGCGAAGCAACATCAAAATCAAGCGCTATCGGTTTTGGGCAATGATCCGCAATGCTTCGTCGAGTTGCGTTTCGACGGACTGCGTGCCGTCGATCCAATGGATCCTGGTACCGCGGCGCTCCATGCCCCGGAACCACGTCATCTGGCGTTTGCCGAACCGGTGGATCGCGATTTCCAATTCGCGGACCATCTTTTCATAGGAAAGTCGTCCTGTCAGACAGAGGGTAAGATATTTGTATTCGAGGCCGTAATAAGCCAGGTCTTCCGGCGCGATGCCGCGATCGAGCAATCCCCTCACCTCCTCGACCAACCCTCCTTCGAGGCGGGCGTGCAGACGGCGGGTAATCCGCTCACGGCGTACTTCGCGCGGCACGTCGATCCCGAGGCAGAGGTTTTCGATCGATGGAAAATCGGGGACGGCGGCTTCCGGATGTTTTTCGATAAACGTTTCGATCTCGATAGCACGGATCACGCGCTTTTTGTTGTCGAGGTCGGTGCGATTGTGCAGGCGCTTCATCGCCGCCAGTTTTTCGGAAAGTTCTTTCAGTGAAAATCCTTCGAGTTCGGCGCGCAACGCTTCGTCGGGCGGCACGGGATATAATTCGTACCCCCCGGTCACCGCCTCGATGTAAAGCCCGCTGCCGCCACACAGCAACACGCCCTTCCCCTCGGAAACGAGTCGGCGATATGCGGTGAAAAAATCCTGCTGATATTCAAAAAGGCTATACTTGTAACCGGCATCGTGAATATCGAGCAAATGAACCGGAACAAGTTTCCCGTCGAACCGATATTCCGCAATATCCTTGCCGGTGCCGATGTCCATCCCGCGATAAACCTGACGCGAATCGGCCGAAACGATCTCCATCCCCGACCGGGCCGCGATGCGGACGGCCAAGGCGGTCTTTCCGGAAGCGGTCGGGCCAAGCAGCGTGATCATCGGTCAGGGGCGGAGTTGATAAGTGGTATAACCGGGCGTGGAACAGCCCGGCGCTTTTTCATTCAGCGTTTTTCCGCTGAGTACCGTTTCGTAGAGGCGCAGGTAAACTTCGGCCATCACCCGAGAATTGAACCGGTCGCGCGCATATTCGTGGCACGCGGCGGCCGAGTAGCCGCTAGCCTGCGCCATCGCTTCGGTCAGTTCGCCCCGGCTGTCGGAAAGAAAGCCGACCTCGGGCGTAATCAGTTCGGGTAACGAACCGTAAGGCGTCCCAAAGACCGGCGCGCCGAAATAGAGGCTTTCCGTAATAGCCAATCCGAAAGGTTCGTCCCATTTCACCGGAAAAACAAGCCCTTTCGAACCGTTCAACAGCCTGTATTTCTCCTCACCGCCGACCATTCCATAAAAACTGGTCCGCGGCGAAAATGTAAAACGCATCCCCATCTTGAAATTAAACCGGTCACCGCCGAATACCATCAACTTCCCCCCGGGAACACGCTTCGTCATCACAATGGCGTCCTTCACGTTCTTGACCCGCCAAGCCGCCTTGCCCAGAAAGTGAAAATAAGTACGGCGACAGGCGAGGTCGACCGGGCCATATTCGTCCCAGTCAAGGCCGTTGTAAACGAAACATTCCGACCCATGGCGCCGGGCGTGATCGCGCGAAATGAAGACCGAATTGAAGTCCATCGCCGGCGGGTTGACATTGCCGTGAATGGTCACCAGATGGGGAATAGGGAAACCTGCCGCCGGATTGTTATTAAAATGAACGATATCCGTGCCTTCGGGAATCTGTTTTTCAATAGGTATCTCAGGATCCCGTTCGATGACTCTGGCAAAATCACAGGTTGACCCCTGACCAACCAGAAAAGTCACCCGATGGCCCATCCGGAAAAATTCTTTGCCGAGGCTCCAGATTACCCGCTCAATGCCGCCGTATTTGAAAGCCGGAATCCGGCAGTTACTTTCGATGACGACATTCATCCTTTCCCGTATTTAACGATCCAACGCCTTGTCGATGGCCGCCTGCACAAGCGCTTCCATTACGGCATAGCCCGCGGCGGTGACATGCACCCCGTCGTAAGTGTATTCGGCGATCAACCCCTGCTTTCCGTCCTCCATCTTTGCGTAATAGTCCACATACGCGATCCCCCGGGCGGCTGCGTAAGCCTTGATGCGGGCGTTCATTTCGGCTATCCATGATGGGTTCCACACCAGTTCCTTATTCCAAGGAATAAGGGCCGCAGGCAGCACGGAAGTCAGAACGGGCGTGATACCGTTGATCCGGGCCAGTTCGGCCATCGAGCAAATATTTCCGAACGTAAGGTCGGCATTGTACGTCCCCACCTTTTCGGCCATATCGTTGATCCCGCCTCCGATCACCGCCACGCGGGGACGCAGTTCGATCACATCGGCCCGGAAGCGCGACAGGAATTGCGGCGTGGTCTGACCGCTGATACCACGCCCTACGTAGTTGTTCGATTCAAAGAACGCAGGCCGGACACGTACCCACCCTTCGGTGATCGAGTTGCCTATAAAGACGGCGACAGGCGCCACCGCGCGGGCTTTTATTTCGGCATCGGATTGGGCATAGCGGTTGAACCCCGCCCATTTATACTGGTCTTGTTGGGCCATTCCCGGCAAGGCGGCCGCAAGGGCCAATAAGGCCAGGAAATACTTTTTCATACACGTGTCGATTAATCGTTCCGACAAATATAACCCTATTTTGCTTTTTTATCAAATTCGGATCTGCTTTTGCGTCATTCTCAAAAAATCGTTAACTTTAACCGGACAATGGTGCTGTCATCATGGTAATTCTTCCCCCAAAGGGGTACAAGTCCGTTTTTTGCTGTGTTCATTTCATCAAAAAATACAAAATTCCGCTATATTTGCACAATTACCGGAAGGCTCCTATGAAATTCCTGGCCCTGATCCCTGCCCGTTACGCCTCAAGCCGCTTCCCCGGCAAACCGTTGGCCGACATTGCGGGCAAACCGATGATCCAACACGTTTACGAACGCGCCTCACAGGTCTTTGACGCCTGTTGGGTGGCGACCGACGACGGACGGATCAGTGACGCCGTGGAATTTTTCGGCGGCCGGGTGGTGATGACCTCGCCCGACCACCGCAGCGGCACCGATCGCTGCCGCGAAGCCCTCGACACGATCGAGCGGCGCACCGGCGAACGTTTCGACGTGGTGGTCAACATCCAGGGCGACGAACCGTTCGTCGCCGCCGAACAGTTGCAACAACTCGCCACCTGCTTTAATCTGCCCGACACCGACATCGCCACATCAGTGAAACCGTTCGGCAAGGGCGAAGATATTTTTAACCCCTATTCTCCCAAGGTGGTTATTTCACGCGAAGGCTATGCGCTCTATTTCAGTCGCTCGGTGGTTCCTTACCTGCGCAACGAACCGGCTGAAGAATGGCAGGCCAAACACCCTTTTCTGAAACACCTGGGGATCTATGCTTACCGGAGCAAGGTTTTACGGGAAATTGCCGACTTGAAACCCGGCGTGTTGGAAACAGCCGAGTC
The DNA here is from genome assembly GCA_031286025.1 of Rikenellaceae bacterium. Lineage (GTDB taxonomy): Bacteria > Bacteroidota > Bacteroidia > Bacteroidales > Rikenellaceae > JAITVB01. Next base: position 104 of record JAITVB010000040.1, on the reverse strand, counting down.
ACTCGAACAACTGCGTTGGCTCGAAAACGGTTTTCGCATTCGCGTGGCCGTCACCGACCGCGAGTCGTTGGCGGTGGATACGCCTGACGATCTGGCGCGTGTAC
>JAITVB010000024.1 GCA_031286025.1 Rikenellaceae bacterium | reverse complement strand
GATCACCACACCGTTGCCGATGACGTTCATCGCGTCGGGACGGAAGACACCCGAAGGAATGGTATGCAACACGTGGGTCGTCTCGTCGAACACCAACGAATGACCCGCATTGGGGCCGCCCTGGAATCTTGCAATAACCCGATATCCAGGAGTTAATACATCCACTACTTTCCCTTTTCCTTCATCGCCCCATTGGAGGCCGAGCACTACGTCTGCTTTCATTTTTCCTTTAGAGTTGATTATCACAAAACCGCGCTAAGATACAAATTTTTTCGGGATTTTCCGAAATGAGGCCGATGTATCGTTATTCCGGACTTTTTGCTATTTTTGTCAAAATAAAAACTCCGAGTGCGGGGAGGTACCCCGATCCTATCCTAATTTTGGCCATCGCCTATGAAAAAGGGGCTTTTTGCATTCTTATTCGTTTTATCGCTTTTCTCCTTTGATAAGGCGAGGGCCCAATTCGACAAGAATTATTTTTTTTATGTTGGGCGCAACTATTTGATTGACAGTCGATATCGTGATGCGATCGATATACTGAACATTCTGTTGAAGGCCGACACCACCGCCTACGAAGGATTTTTCCTGAGGGGCGTCGCCAAATACAATCTAGACGATTTGTTGGGGGCAGAACAGGATTTTTCATACGCCATCCGCAAAAACCCGGTCTATACCCTCGCCTACCACTACCGCGCCATCACCCGCTCGCGCCTGGGCAACTATGACGATGCGTTGGGTGATTTCCTGGAAGCGATCGAACTGCGGCCCGATATGGCGGGGCCTTATTACAGTCGCGGGGTGACCTATTTGCTCAGTCGGCAATTTGAGAAAGCGATCGCCGATTTCGACCAATTCTTGATTCAGGAACCCCGGGTGGCCGACGCCTACATCAACCGCGGGACATGTTACCTGTTGCTGAAGGACACTACGCGGGCTTACGACAACTACAACCAGGCGATCAGCACCAACCGCCTCAATCCCGAAGGCTATAACCGCCGCGGTGGGCTTTACCTCTCGCAGAGCAGGCATGACGATGCGCTGACCGATTTCAACACGGCCATCCGTTGCGACTCGGCCTACATGCTCTCCTATTTCAACCGGGCGATCGTTTACGCCAACACTAAGCGGCCGGTGCAGGCTATCGCCGATTTCAACCGGGTGGTGGCGCTCGATTCGACGCTCTCGATCGGTTACTTCAATCGGGCGATCCTGCGTTCGCAGATCGGCGACTTTAACAACGCGCTGCTCGATTACGACAAGGTAGCCGAGTTGAACCCGGGCAATGTGTTGGTTTTCTATAACCGGGCGGCACTCAACGCCCAACTCGGCTTCCTCGATGCCGCGATCAGCGACTACTCGCAGGCGATCAGGCTCTATCCCGACTTTGCGAACGCTTACCTGAACCGGGCCGAATTGCGTTATATCCAACACGACATCGCCGGTTCGCGCGAAGATCGCCGCTTAGGCGAGCAAAAAATCTCGGAATACCGCTCGAAGCTCACCGACAGCACATTCTCCGAATATGCCGATACGAGCAAGCAATTCAATCGGTTACTCTCGTTCGACGCCGATTTCGGAAACCGCGATTTTGACGATATGTCGGGCGGACAACAGGTCGAGATCACTCTCCTGCCCTTGTTCCGCTTCTCGATGATGAAGCCCGATTCGGTCGAAGTGGCGGCTTCGCGCCGCTATGTGAACGAGGCGGCCGGTGAATTCGTGCGACAGGCCGGCATACCTTACCTGGCGCTCACCAATCTTGAGTGTGACCTGCCCAACGATTCGCTCTTCGCTTTCGACCGCCGGGCCACCGACCGCTTGGCGGCCGATCCCGGTTCGTGGCGCAACAATTTCGGGCGCGGGGTGACCCAGTCGCTGATCCGGCAGTATACCAATTCGATCGCCAGTTATACGAAGGCGATCGAACTCGACCCGTCGAACCCTTTCCTCTACATCAACCGCAGTACGACTCAGGCCGAAATGACCGACTTCATCTCATCGATCGACAACAGCTACCAAAAAATTTCGTTCGACAACGACCCGGCCAACCGCTTGCGTACCACCTCGACCCGCACCTACAGTTACGACGACGCGATCTTCGACTTGAACAAGGCGGCCAGGCTGTTGCCAGACTATGCCTATATTTATTATAACCGGGCGAACCTCCACTGCCTGGCCGGCAATATGCCCGAGGCGATCGAGGATTATACGCGGGCGATCGAACTGTTTCCGAATTTTGCCGAAGCTTACCATAACCGCGGCCTGGTGCAGATCTATCTGAAGGACACCAGAAAAGGGCTGCTCGATGTGAGCAAGGCGGGCGAACTGGGCATTTCGCAGGCCTATGAAGTACTGCGCCGCTACGGCAACAATAACAATTAAACAAGAAAAAGACGAAAATGACTGAAAGAATTGCACGGAGGATGAATGACTCGAAGGCGTTCCGTTGGGGCGTGTTGGTGTTGATCTCCTTTTCGATGATGTGCGGCTATATCGTCACTGACGTGATGGCCCCGCTCAAGACCATGATCGAACAGACGCTCCACTGGAGCAGTACGGAGTATGGCTTCTTTACGAGCGCCTACGGATGGTTCAACATTTTCCTGCTGATGCTCATCTTCGGCGGGATGATCCTTGACCGGATGGGAATACGCTTTACCGGCATCGCGGCCATCCTGACGATGCTCGTCGGGGCGAGTATGAAATATTGGGCCATTTCGACCGAGTTTGCCGACCCGATCATCATGCTGCCGTTCGGCATCGGTGAGTTGAAAAAGCAGGTGCTTTACGCCGCATTGGGTTTTGCCGTTTTCGGCGTGGGTGTCGAAACGGTCGGCATCACCGCCAACAAAGCCATCGTCAAATGGTTCAAAGGCAAGGAAATGGCATTGGCTATCGGGATGAACACCGCTACCGGCCGTATCGGGACAGCCCTCGCACTGTTCGCTTCGCCGCGCATCGCCGAACATTTCGGGTCGGTGGGCACGCCGATTCTCTTTGCCGTGGTGTTGATGCTGATCGGGCTGATAGCCTTTTCTGTCTACTGCGTCTTCGACCGGAAATTTGACCGGGAGTCGCAGGCCAACAACGAGCCGCCCGAAGAACCGTTCCGTTTCCGTGACTTGGGCAAGATCGCTTCGAACAGTGGTTTCTGGTATATCACAATCCTTTGCGTGCTGTTCTATTCGGCCGTATTTCCCTTCCTGAAATATGCGCCCGACTTCATGTTCCAGAAATTCGGGATTCCGCTGAAGCAGGCGGGCGACATTCCGTCGCTGCTGCCCTTCGGGACGATTCTGCTCACGCCGCTTTTCGGCAGCCTCTACGACCATAAGGGACGCGGGGCGACGATCATGCTTATCGGGGCGGCGTTGTTGGTGATGGTCCACGTACTCTTTTCCGTGCCGATGTTCAACCACTGGTTGGCGGCCGTGGCGCTGATGATCGTGCTCGGAATCGCTTTCTCGCTCGTGCCTTCGGCCATGTGGCCTTCGGTGGCCAAGATCATTCCCAACCGGATGTTGGGGACGGCCTATTCGATGATCTTCTGGGTACAGAACTGGGGATTGGCCGGAGTGCCGTTGCTGATCGGCTGGGTGCTCGACAAGTATTGCTACACGGGCGAAATTCTCGTGGATGGCGTGCAGACGCCCACTTACGATTATGCCCTGCCGATGATGATCTTTGCAGGCTTCGGCATCCTGTCGATCTTCTTTGCTTTGCTGCTCAAGCGATCCGACCGGATCAAGGGCTACGGGTTGGAACTTCCGAACATTCAAAAACAGTAAGTACAGGCCTGGATCACAAAGCGTCCGGAACAAAAATGTTCCGGACGCTTTGTTGGGCGGGTGATTCGCGTATGATTTACAGGGAAATGTCCGTAATCTCAAGGATCATCATGCCCGAAGGCACGGTCACCTCGACCTTTTCGCCTTTTTTGTGGCCCATCAGCGCCTTGGCAATGGGGGTACCGACCGAAAGTTTTCCCTCCTTCAGGTTGGCTTCGTTTTCGGGCACGAGCATGTAGACGGCCGTTTTACCCGTCGAATGGTTT
>JAITVB010000002.1 GCA_031286025.1 Rikenellaceae bacterium | reverse complement strand
AAAAGTTGTTGTTGGACTTTTTCGAGCCCGTAGCCTTTGGCAAACCCGCCGAGGTCGATTACCACGCCTTTTCCGGAAAAAGTGATCGCGTGTTTTTTCATGTCCATCACCACCCGTCCGGCCGGTGGGGCGAGCCGTCCGGTCGATTGTACGGTGACGTCGAAAAACCAATCGGTCTTTGTCCCGTAATTCAGGGCAGAGGCAAGGATACCCCACATTTCGGGATCGAGGTCTATATATTGCCTGGCCGCCAACGCATTGATCCGGGTCAGATCGCTTTCGGGGTCGAAACGGTTGAGGCGTGCTTCGAGGCGTCCCAATTCGGCGACGAGCGCTTCGGCCGCTGCCTGGCATTCGTCCTGCGGGCGATGGCACAGGACAACGTCGATGCGTGTGTGCATCGCCGTCGCCCAGGCATAGTAGATCGCTCCGCCCGCGTCGAGTTTTTTATAGATTTGGTTCAGCGGCCCCATGGTTTGGTCGGCGTTTCTCGAAATAGTGGTGGAACCGCACGATGGTTTCCATTCCTTCCCGGAAATTTTCGAGCCCGTAGCTTTCGTTGGGCGAATGGATGGCGTCGATGTCCGACCCGAAACCGAGCAGGATCGATTTCAGTCCGAGAATCTTCTCGAAACCGCTGATAATCGGGATACTCCCTCCCGAATAGAACGGCAGCGGTTTTTTTGAAAAAACCTTTTCAACGGCCTGAATAGCAGCCAGATAAGCCGGACTCGAAGTGGGTGAGAGATAAGGCGCCCCGCCATGCAAGAATTTCACGTCGACTTTCACGGAGCGCGGTGCAATTTTTGAAAAATGGTCCGCGAAAAGTTTACCGATCTTATGAAAATCCTGATTCGGAACGAGTCTCATGGAAATCTTGGCCGAGGCGGTCGACGGAATGATAGTCTTCGTTCCCTCCCCGGTGTAACCACCCCGGATGCCGTTGACGTCCAACGCGGGGCGTATGCCCGTACGCTCGATGGTCGAGTAGCCGGCCTCGCCCGCGGTTTCGCGCACGCCGACCGATTTTTTGTAACGCTCTTCGCAAAACGGCGTTTTTCCGAGTTCGGCCCGTTCTTCGGCCGTAAACTCGATTACGTCGCTGTAAAATCCGGGAATCGTAATGCGCCCGTTTTCATCCGTAAGCGAACCGACCAACTTGGCCAATACATTGGCCGGATTGGCCACCGCACCGCCGAACAGGCCGCTGTGCACCTCCTTGTCGGGCCCGGTGACGGTCACTTCCATATAGGCCAACCCGCGCAACCCGCAGGTGATCGACGGCGTGTCGGGCCCGATCATGCCGGTGTCCGACACCAGGATGATATCGGCTTTCAGCAATTCCTTGTGCTGCTCACAGAATCCGTAGAGGCTTGACGAGCCGATCTCTTCCTCGCCTTCGAACATGAATTTCAGGTTGCAGGGCAACTCGCCGCTACGCACCATCGCCTCGAAGGCTTTGATATGCATAAATCCCTGTCCTTTGTCGTCGTTCGCACCTCTTCCCCAGATGCGTCCGTCGCGCACGACGGGTTCGAACGGTTGGGTTTCCCACAGTGCCGGATCACCTGTGGGCATTACGTCGTAATGTCCGTAAACCAGTACCGTGGGCCGTGCCGGATCTACGATCTTTTCGCCATAGGCCACCGGATTGCCGGCGGTAGGCATCACTTCGGCCCGGTCGGCCCCGGACGCCAACAGTGTGCGGCAGAGCCACCCGGCGCAGCGTTCCATATCGGGTTTGTGCGCGCTCTCAGCGCTGATCGACGGGATGCGCAATCCCTCGAACAATTCTTCGACAAAGCGGGATTGGTTTTCGCGGATATATTGTATAGACTTTTCCATAAGGCGTTTGCAGAAATGGATATTTTCAAATATACGAAAAAATAACCGGTCGACACAAATTCTGAAAATAATCGAAAGGAAAAGATGTCAGACAACATTTTTTCATCATCCCGGGTGACGCGGTACGGATAAAAAACGTACCTTTGCACTTTGTTCAATTCAAAAACAAAAGTCGAGTTATGGCAACAAATAATGAAAAGCTTTTCTCGGAGTTTCCCCCGGTTGCGACCGGGGCTTGGGAAGAGGTGATCAACGCCGACCTGAAAGGGGCCGATTACGAGAAAAAACTCGTTTGGAAGACCGCCGAAGGGTTTTCCGTCAGGCCTTACTATCGTGCTGAAAGCCTCGAAGGCATCGCCTTTCTGGACACCCGGCCGGGCCAATTCCCCTACGTGCGCGGCACGAAGGCAAACAACAACTGGCAGGTGCGTCAGACTGTCGACGTCGCCGATCCCAAGGCGGCCAACGCTCGCGCCCTCGACGTGCTGATGCGCGGGGCCGACTCCCTGAGTTTTCGTATATCGGAAGGCAGGTCGTGGACAGCGGCCGATCTTGATGCTCTTCTGAAAGATATCGAGATCAAGGCGATCAGCCTTAATTTCACCGGTTGCGGAGTCGCTCATGTAGCCGGGTTGGTCATTGAAAAGGTGAAAAATGAAAAGTTGGATCCGGAAGACGTGCATGTGTCGTTTGATATCGATCCGCTTGTCGGGAAACTTTCCCTGAAAGGTAAAACCGGCTCGTGCTGCGAAGGCGGCACCTGCTTCGACAAGATCAAATCGCTGATTGAAGCCGCAGGCCCCTACAAGCGGATGCGCCTGGTGACGGTCAACGGCAAAACTTTTCATAATTGCGGGTCGACGATTGTTCAGGAACTCGCCTTTTCGCTTGCTGTCGGCCACGAATACGTGGTCAGGGGGATGGAAGCCGGCCTCACGGTCGACCGGATCGCCCCGTCGCTCCTCTTTAATTTTGCGATCAGCTCCAATTATTTTATGGAGATCGCCAAGTTCCGCGCCGCCCGCATGCTGTGGGCCAATGTGATGGCGCCTTACAACCCCGCCCGCGGCTGCTCGTCGAAGATGAAGATCCATGCGACGACCTCGATGTGGAACATGACGGTTTACGATCCCTGTGTCAACATGCTGCGCGGGACGACCGAAGCGATGTCGGCCGCCTTGGCGGGCGTCGATTCGCTCGAAGTGCTGCCGTTTGACGCGGCCTATGCCGCGCCGGGCGAATTTTCGACCCGCATCGCCCGCAACACCCAACTGCTGCTTAAGGAAGAATCGCACTTTAATCAGGTGGCCGATCCGGCAGGCGGTTCCTATTATATCGAAAACCTGACCCGGTCGATTGCGGACGAGGCGTGGAAACTCTTCCTGCAAGTGGAAGAGCAAGGCGGTTACACCAAGGCTTTCGAAACCGGTTTCATCCAGGCCCGGGTCAAAGCCTCGGCCGACGCCAGGGACAAAGCGGTGTCCACCCGCCGCGAAATCCTGCTCGGCACGAACCAATATCCCAACTTTACGGAAACGGCCGATGCAGCCGTGACGGCCGACGCAACCGCCTCGACCTGCTCATGCGGCTGCTCGGACGGGCAGAACCCGATGGTGCTGCATCCCTACCGCGGATCGATGGCCTTCGAACGAATGCGCTTGGCCGTGGATCGCAGCGGCAAGGAGCCGGCAGCCTTTATGCTGACCGTCGGTGCCCTCGCTTTTGCCCGTGCCCGTGCTCAGTTTGCCTCAAACTTTTTCGGATGTGCCGGTATTCGCCCGATCGACAACGTTCGTTTCGGCTCGGTCGAAGAAGGTGTAAAAACGGCCCTTGAATCGAAAGCACCTATCGTGGTGCTGTGCAGTTCGGACGACGAATACGCCGCTTTCGCACCGGAAGCGAAAAAGCTCCTCGGCGACAAGGCGATCCTCGTTATCGCCGGTGATCCTGCCTGCCGTCCCGAACTGGAAGCGGCCGGTATCACCCGATTCGTCAGCGTGCGTTCGAACGTCCTTGAAACGCTGAAAGGGTATCAAAAAGAGTTGGGAATCTAAAAGCCTGAAGACAATGAGAGCAAAATACAGCACATTGCAATATAAAGGCGCTGCCGGCGGGTCGTGCAGCGTCAAGGCCGATGCGGGCGAAAACCCCGTGTGGCAGACCTCGGAACAGATCGAAGTCAAAGGCCTCTACACGGCCGACGACCTGGCCGGGATGGAACATCTGAACTATGCGGCGGGGATCGCCCCCTTTCTGCACGGCCCTTACAGCACGATGTACGTGATGCGCCCGTGGACGATCCGCCAGTATGCCGGTTTCTCGACCGCCGCAGAATCGAACGCTTTCTATCGCCGCAATCTGGCTTCGGGCCAGAAAGGGCTCTCGGTGGCGTTTGACCTGGCCACCCACCGCGGCTATGACGCCGACCACGAACGCGTGGTGGGCGACGTGGGCAAGGCCGGGGTGTCGATCTGCTCGGTCGAAGACATGAAAGTGCTCTTCGACGGCATTCCGTTGAACCAAATGTCCGTTTCGATGACGATGAACGGTGCGGTACTGCCCGTGTTGGCGTTCTACATCGTGGCGGGCCTCGAACAGGGCGCTGCGCTCGACCAATTGAGCGGCACGATCCAGAACGACATCCTCAAGGAATTCATGGTGCGCAACACCTATATCTATCCGCCCGAATTTTCGATGCAGATCATCGCCGACATTTTCGAGTACACGTCGAAGCATATGCCGAAGTTCAATTCGATCTCGATTTCGGGCTACCATATGCAGGAAGCCGGTGCGACGGCCGATATCGAGTTGGCCTACACGTTGGCCGACGGTCTCGAATACCTTCGTACGGGGGTCAACGCAGGGATGAGCATCGACAGCTTCGCTCCGCGCCTGTCTTTCTTCTGGGCCATCGGGACGAACCATTTTATGGAGATCGCCAAGATGCGCGCCGCACGTCTGTTGTGGGCAAAAATCGTAAAGCAATTCAACCCGAAAAACCAGAAATCACTGGCCCTGCGTACACACAGCCAGACTTCGGGTTGGTCGCTCACCGAGCAGGACCCGTTCAACAACGTGGCCCGCACGGCGATCGAAGCGATGGCGTCGGCTTTGGGCCACACCCAGTCGCTGCACACCAACGCGTTGGACGAAGCGATCGCCCTGCCGACCGATTTTTCGGCCCGCATCGCCCGCAATACCCAGATTTACCTGCAGGAAGAAACGCAAATCTGTCGCGTGGTAGACCCGTGGGCCGGTTCCTATTATGTGGAGGAACTAACCAATGAGATCGCCCGCAAAGCTTGGACCTTGATCCAGGAAGTCGAAAAACTGGGCGGGATGTCGAAAGCGATCGAGACCGGTATTCCCAAGATGCGTATCGAGGAGGCCGCCGCCCGCAAGCAGGCGCGCATCGATTCGGGCCATGACGTGATCGTGGGGCTGAATAAATACCGCCTCGAAAAGGAAGACCCGATCGACATTCTCGACGTGGACAACACGGCCGTGCGCCTGTCGCAGATCGAACGCCTGAACGCCCTGCGCGCAGGCCGCGACGAAAAGGCCGTGAAAGCCGCCCTGGACGCTGTCACCGAATGTGTAAGGAACAAGAAGGGCAATCTGCTCGAACTGGCCGTTGAGGCGGCGAAAGTTCGCGCCTCGTTGGGTGAGATCTCCGATGCCTGCGAAGTGAGCGCAGGCCGTTACAACGCTGTAATCCGTACCATTTCGGGCGTATATTCTTCGGAAGTGAAAAATGATGAAAGATTTGCTCGGGCGAAGGAGCTTTGCACCGAGTTTGCCAGGCGCGAAGGGCGTCAGCCGCGCATCATGGTGGCCAAATTGGGCCAGGACGGACACGACCGCGGTGCGAAAGTCGTAGCGACGGGCTATGCCGACATCGGCTTCGACGTCGATATGGGCCCGTTGTTCCAGACTCCGGCCGAGGCGGCTCGCCAAGCGGTGGAAAATGACGTGCACGTAGTGGGCGTTTCGTCGCTCGCCGCGGGTCATAAGACGTTGGTGCCGCAGATTGTGGACGAGTTGAAAAGGCTTGGGCGCGAGGATATTATCGTGATTGTGGGCGGGGTGATCCCGGCGCAGGATTACGACCAACTGTACCGCGACGGTGCGGCGGCCATTTTTGGGCCGGGCACGCCGGTGGCTACGGCTGCGATCAAGATCTTGGAGTTGCTGTTGGCAGAATAACCAATACCCAGAACAGGGCTGCCGATTATATCGGCAGCCCTGTTATTGCGGTAAAAGCAAAGTCACGTCAGGGAAGAGAAGCTTTTCCAAAAAATATTGCGGCGCTTTTTATTCCCCTAAAAAGATATTTGTAATCGCACCCCAACCACACACCCGATGAAAAATCCTCTGCAACTGGCTGCTCTGCTGCTGTTGGCGACCGCTTGTTCGTGCGGTAACCGCGGATATTCACCCCATGCCGAAACCGCAATGACGCAGGAAGAGGCTCTCGACACCCGCGGCGAAACCCCGGTCAATCCCCAGAACGCTGTTCTCAAACGCAAAATCATCAAGGAAGGCGAAATCAGTTTCGAAACCTCGAACGCCAGGAAAACCCGTGAATTGATTCTGGTGACCGTCGCCGAAAACAACGGTTACCTGTCTGACGACAACGCCTCGAACTATGGCGGCCGATCGTCTTATACGGTGACGATCCGCGTCCCGTCCGACCGCTTCGAGACGTTGCTCCACGCGATTGCCGAATACGCGGGTAAACTCGAAAGCAAAAATATCCGCGCCCTCGACGTGACCGAAGAGTTCGTCGACATCGAAGCCCGTCTCAGGACAAAAAAAGAGTTGGAAGAACGCTACCGCGACCTGCTGAAACGGGCCAACACGGTCGAAGAGGTTCTCTCGGTCGAGCGTGAGATCGGCACCCTGCGCAGCGATATCGAGTCGGTCGAAGGCCGTCTGAAATACCTGCGCGACCGGGTGTCGTACAGCTCGCTGACCGTGTCGTTCCACGAGTCGGGCGACGATGCTTTCGGCTTCGGCGGTAAGTTCATACGCGGCATCGAAAGCGGTTGGCAGAACCTGCTCCGGTTCGTGATCGGGTTGGTCAATCTGTGGCCGTTCATCCTGCTCGGTGCGGGGGCGATCTTCGGATTCCGCCGTTGGCGCAAACGAAAAAGAGGACAAAAATAACCCCTCGAATGCAGTGAGCGCCGTTTCTCCGGGAAGAGGGGCGGCGCTCATACGTTTAAACGGGATGCGGAACGGGGCAAGGCATGCAATGGGCTTGATAAATTTTCACGCGGCCTCCCCCCATAAAACGAAAGAGCCGCCTCTTAAGCAACTCTTCCTTCATCCAACAGAGAAGTTTGACCCACCTAACTTAAATAACCCACTGGATGTTTTCCGTATTTTTTCGCCGGTCGATTCTCTGTCCGGCACCTTCGATTTCTTTTGATTCAAAAGTAGACAACAAGCAGGATATCGTCGATGAAAATTTTGATACTTTCACTTTGTTTTTTGATTTTTCCTTTCGAAAATCGAGAAATAAGCATAAAAAAGCAAAAAATCCCCCTCCGGTACGCATCCCGAGGCCTTTCCTGCCAGATATTTGAATGAGCGATAAAAGCGTTATCTTCGTATAATCGCTCCAATATGAAAAAGGCGCTTTTCTTTTTCTTGTTCTTCGGTTGCACCAAACCATTTTATTACACCAAACCAATCGAATCCGAAATCTATACCCATGAATGACGCAATCCTGATCAAAAACGCCCTGATCGTCAACGAAAGGCGTGAATATACGGGCTATGTGCTGACCGCCGGCGACCGCATAGCGCAGGTGGGCGAAGGCGACTATCGCGGCCCCGAACCGGTGCGGTCGATCGATGCCGCCGGATGCCTGCTGATCCCCGGCGTGATCGACGACCAGGTTCATTTTCGCGAGCCGGGCCTCACCCACAAGGGCGACATCCACAGCGAATCGACCGCTGCCGTTACGGGCGGCGTGACTTCCTGCATGGAGATGCCCAACACACAGCCCCCTGCGGCGACGATCGATCTGTTGAACGAAAAATTCGCCCGCGCGGCCGAAACGTCGGTCGCCAACTATTCGTTTTACCTCGGTGCGACGAACGACAACCTCGACGAGATCAAAAAGATCGATCCCCGCCGCGTGTGCGGACTGAAGGTCTTCATGGGTTCCTCGACGGGCAATATGTTGGTCGACCGTAACGAAAGCCTGGCGGCGATTTTTTCGGAATCGCCCGTGTTGGTGGCGACGCATTGTGAGGACGAGGCGACGATCCGACGCAACCTGGCGCATTTCAAAGCGCTTTACGGTGAAAAGATCGCCCCTAACGTGCACCCGCTGATTCGCAGCGAAGAGGCGTGCTACCTTTCGACGGTCCATGCGGTGGAGTTGGCGACGAAATATGGCGCCGACCTCCATGTGTTGCACCTGAGCACTGTGCGCGAACTCGGTCTGTTCGGCGACGGGCCGCTCTCGGGCAAGAAGATCACGAACGAGGTGTGCGTCCACCACCTGTGGTTTACCGAACGGGACTACCGCCGCAAGGGCAATCTGATCAAATGGAATCCGGCGATCAAGACCGCCGCCGACCGCGAGGGGTTGGTGGCCGGGATCGGACGGGGCCGCGTCGACGTGGTGGCCACCGACCACGCCCCGCACACAAAGGAGGAGAAGGCGCAACCCTACCTCTCCTGTCCCTCGGGCGGCCCGTCGGTGCAGCATTCCCTGACGGTCATGCTCGAACTTTTCAAGAGGGGCGAGCTTGCGCTTGCCGATGTGGTTGAAAAAATGTGCCATGCCCCCGCCATCAGGTTTAAGGTCAAGGACCGCGGATTTTTGCGGGAAGGTGCTTATGCCGACCTCGTGTTGGTCGACCTTTATTCGGCTTGGGAAGTTTCCACGGAGAATATCCTCTGCAAGTGCGGTTGGTCGCCCTTCGACGGCGAACGCTTCAGCACGCACGTCACCCACACGGTGATCAACGGTCGCATCGTCTACGAAAATGGCGTCGTCGACACCTCGTTCCGAGGGATGCCGCTCGCCTTCGACCGTTAGTTTCTGGAGATAAAAATACCGTTAAAAGCAAAAGAACATCCCGATGTTGTCGTCGGGATGTTCTTTTTCTGCTATATTTACGACCAAAAACGCGAAAAATGTTGGTTAAAAGTTACGGCAGTGCGATTGCCGGGATCGACGCCATCACGATCACCGTCGAAGTGTCGATTACCCCCGGGGTGGAGTATGTCATTGTGGGCCTGCCGGATAACGCCGTGCGCGAAAGCCTTTTCAGAATCGCGTCCGCTTTCGAGCATACCGATTACAAGAAGCCGGGCCGACGGGTGATCGTCAACCTCTCGCCGGCCGACATCCGTAAGGAGGGTTCGTCGTATGACCTGCCGATCGCCGTCGGCATCCTCGCCGCCTCGGAACAAATCGCGTCCGATCGGGTGGGGCGGTACGTGATTATGGGCGAACTGTCGCTCGACGGCTCGGTGCTGCCGATCAAGGGGGCGTTGCCCATCGCCATCCGGGCTCGCGAAGAAGGTTTCCGCGCGTTTATTTTACCGGAGGGAAATGCACGGGAAGCCGCAGTCGTCAACGATCTGGAGGTATATGGCGTAAAAAATCTGAAAGAAGTCTGCGACCTGTTGAACGGCGACGGCCATTTGCAACCGGTGGTGGTCAACACCCGCGAAGAATATTTTTCGAACGTTTCGAAATTCGATATGGATTTCGCCGACGTCAAAGGTCAGGAACATGTTAAGCGCGCCCTCGAAATCGCTGCGGCCGGAGGCCACAACGTGCTGATGATCGGCGCCCCGGGTTCGGGCAAAACGATGTTGGCCAAGCGGATGCCGACCATTATGCCGCCGATGACGCTCAAGGAAGCGCTTGAAACGACCAAGATCCACTCCGTCGCGGGCCGAGGTTCGGAAGGCGGACTGATGACCCGGCGGCCTTTCCGTTCGCCCCACCACCTGGCCTCGCCCGTGTCGATCGTCGGCGGCGGGGCCAATCCCCAACCGGGCGAAATTTCGCTGTCCCACAACGGCATCCTTTTCCTCGACGAGTTGCCCGAATTTCAGCGCAACGTGCTCGAAGTGATGCGCCAACCGTTGGAAGATAAGCTGATCACCATCGCCCGGGCCAAATATGCGATCGAATATCCCTGTAACTTTATGTTGATCGCCTCGATGAACCCCTGCCCGTGCGGCTATTTCAACCACCCGACGAAAGAGTGCGTCTGCGCCCAGGGGGCGATCCTGCGTTATATGAACAAGATTTCGGGCCCGCTGCTCGATCGTATCGACATGCACATCGAGGTGGTTCCGGTCGAGATCGGCGAATTTTCACGCAACCGGCCCGCCGAACCGAGCGAAGCCGTCCGTGCTCGTGTGGTGGCTGCCCGCAACCGCCAGACCGAGCGTTTTCGGGAAGACAACATTCACTCCAATGCGATGATGTCGACCCGTCACCTGCAGAAATATTGTCCACTGACCCCCGAATCGAGCCGGCTGTTGCAGGGTGCGATGGAGCGGCTGAGCCTTTCGGCCCGCGCCTACGACCGGATCATCAAGTTGGCAAGGACGATAGCCGACCTTGAAAACGAAGCCCGAATCAAAGAGGCCCACATAGCCGAAGCCATACAATACCGGAGCCTGGACCGCGAAACCTGGGGGTTGAAGTAAGTTCTCTCTCGGAGGCTGCGCTTATTGTAGACTCATTGAAAGATCGTTCGGCTTTTCACCCGCGACATACGTCAGTATATGAGGAGGGAAAATGAAGAGATCTTCAACTCCGCCGTTTCCCGATGAACGCTTGAGGTTGTCCATGATGTTTTTCCCGGAAAGTGAAGATACATAAATAATACCCGATAAATGAAACCCGCTTTCACACTTTCCCAGGAAATCGGCCGGATACCGTTCCTGCGGCTGACCGTGCCGTTGATAGCGGGCATTGTCGTGGCCGACCGTCTCGACATCGCGGTGGGTGTGCTGTTGGGATCGGCGGTGGCATTGCTCGTTGGCGGAGCGCTTTTCCGCGACGAACGTGTGCGGGCGGTTTTACTTGTCGCCCTGCTCGTTTACGTGGGGATCCTTTCCGTAAAGGTCAGGGTGCCTGCCGAAAATATACCCCGCGGCCAACGGTTGTTGGTGCGCGGGGTGGTGACCGACCACGTTTCCTCCCCGGTTGCAGGCCGTTGGCAGCGCTCGACCGCCCGTCTCGAAGTCTTTCGGGAGTGGGGCGATATCGCCTCCGTCTGGCAACCGACCCGGGAAAATATCTTGATTTACATCGACACGGCATACCGTCTTGTTCTGGGAGAACAATTCGCCGCCGTGGGTTATGTCAATTCGCTCGACTCGACCGGTAGCAGCGGCTACGCCCGCACGATGCATGCCCGTGGCATTACCGGTCGCTTTTACATGACGACCGGCGGTCTGGTCGAATCCTCTCCGGCCGACCACCTGACTCTCTGGCAAAAAACAAAATTCCTGTCGAAGCGGATCCAGAAAAGCCTCTGTAACCGCTTGGCCACACTCGATATGGATCACCGGGAAGAAGGTGTGGCGATGGCCCTGATCGCGGGCTATACCCACGAACTGGAAGCTCCGGTACGCGATGCCTATTCCCGCTCGGGCACCTCGCACGTCTTGGCCGTTTCGGGCCTCCATCTCGGCATCCTGTTCCTCATCCTGCAAGTCGCGTTGACGCCGCTGTTGGCTCTGCGGCGGGGTTACCTGTGGCGGTCGTGGGCCATCGCGCTCTGTCTGTGGGGCTATGCGTTCATCACCGGGCTTTCGCCCTCGGTACTGCGATCGGCTTTTATGCTGTCGATGCTGCAGTTTTCGCTGATGACCGTGTGGCGGTATAATTCTTATAATGCACTCTTTTCGTCGGCCTTTGTCCTGCTGCTGATCAATCCTTACTACCTCTACGACATCAGTTTCCAAATGTCTTACCTGGCGGTCTTTTCGATTCTCTTTTTTTATCCGCGCTTCAATCGGTGGTTTGGGGCCAGGAGTTTGGAACGCAAGCTGACCTTGTGTGAGGAACACAGCAGGGGAATCATGCGGGCAGGGTGGTGGTGCCTGCGTTCGCTGTTTTCGATGTCGGCCACAGCGCTGTTGATCGGGTTGGCGGCCCAGATCGCCGTTGCGCCGCTCGTGGGATATACCTTCGGACGTATCCCGCTGCTCGCCCTGCTGATCAATCCGGTGGTCGTTCCGTTGGTGACGGTGATTATGACGGTGGCGTTGGCTTATCTCATGTTGGGCGGCATTCCGCTGCTTGGCGGGTGGATCGGAGAAGTGACAGCCGTTCTGTTCCGTTGGCAGAATAAGTTGGTCTACTGGACGGCTTCTTCTCCGGGAGCTTCGGTAGAGCAGGTGGCTTTTTCCGGAACGATGTTGCTCGTGGTCTATGCGTTGCTTATCTTTGTCCTGCTGTTCATAAAATGGCAGGAACAAACCGCCGCCAAACCCACCGCCCAATGACCTTTATGCCGGAAGACCTCGACATCCTCACTTCACCCGCCACCCGCCGCCTGATCGAGGCACATCTCGGCGAAGACCCGGTGCGTCTTGCCCTCACGCTCAAGGGCGATCGGCGGCAGGCGGCCCTGGTCGCCAGTCAGGTCAAATACCTTGATCGCACCCGGACAAAACTTCCGTCCTACTATGCCGCCCGCTGTATCGTTCCCCCGTTGGCTTACGAACAATCGAGCGGCGAAGCCGCCGCTGCGACGAAGGACTATTCCGGCAGTCTGGCCGTCGACCTCACCTGCGGCCTGGGCGTCGACGCCTTTTATTTGTCAAAGCAGTTTCGAAGAGTGATCGCCGTCGAACGCGATCCGGTGTTGGCCGCCGTCGCCCGCTACAATTTTTCGTTGTTGGGTGCGGAAAATATTTCTGTAAAAAACACCGCCGCCGAAGATTTTCTGAAAAATTATGCAGGAGAGTGCCCCGACCTGATCTACGTCGATCCCTCCCGGCGCGACGCCAATGCCCGCAAGGTCTTTTTGATCGGCGACGGATCGCCGAACGTGTTGGAACTGATGCCCGCATTGCTGTCTCTTGCGCCACGGGTAGTAGTAAAGAATTCACCGCTATTCGATATCGCCGCCGCCGGACAGCTTTTCCCAAAGCACCTTTCCCGGATCGAGACCGTCAGCGTCGGCGGCGAATGCAAAGAATTGCTGACCGAATTTTTCGTGACCGCACCGCAGGAAGTCCCCATCGACATCACCGTCGCCGGTACCGGTCGTTGGCGCTTTTCAGCAGGCGACATTTCCGGAAAACCTGCCGTAACCGATACGACTCTTTCTCCCGAGACGTTCCCATATCTTCTGATCCTCGATGTCGCCTTCTACAAAGCCCGCATGGTGAAAACCTATTTCGACCGCTGCCAACCTGCCATCGAAGCCTGGGTTCCCGCTCCCGGCAGCTTTTGCTTCTCGAAGAAAATTCCGGACGATTTCCCGGGAAAACCTTTTCGGATCATTCGCTGCGAAGAGTACCGGCCCAAGAAACTCGCCCGTGAACTCAAGGCCCGGGGCATTCGGCGAATCACCGTCCTCAAGAAAC